>NZ_CAKMAB010000026.1:0-83781 GCF_924513355.1 Paenibacillus pseudetheri | reverse complement strand
CGTTCGTCCTGAGCCAGGATCAAACTCTCCAATTAGTATTGAAAAGAGCGATATGCTCATTTTGAAACATCTGACGAGAAAATTAATTCTCACGATGAAATTTCAAAAGCGTAAAATACGCCGTGAAACTCATCAGTTTTGGATTTCACTTTCGTGATTTCCTACTCACTCGTTGTTCAGTTTTCAAAGATCAAGCTGTTCATTTCGTCGTTGTGTTGTTCAGCAGCGACCTTTATAATATATCACAGCGTCCTCGTTTTAGTCAACCTTTTTTTTAATTTCTTTTTTCGGTTGTCTTTCGAATGTTTTCGAAAGCACATCTCTGTGTCAGAGGGACGAGTTATAATTTAACACATGAACTAGGAAAGAGTCAACCATAAATTTATTAGAATAAATATGAGCGTATCATAATAGAGAGCAAACAAAAAAGAGAGTGCTCAGCCTCTCCCTATCCCTACTTGTTTTATCTATAGATTACCGGCAAATCCTGCATCCAATTTCTTCTCTATAAGGTATATCGGATCGCATGACCCTCTCCCCCATGACCGTCAGCCCATAAAGTAATCTCACGGATTAGCGAACGAGAAACAAGCTTTCGTAAAACTAGGGGCAACTCAGCCTCTAATTGACACAGGCCAGAATGCTGTAGTAATTCTTTTATACTCCACGCTTCCTTACGGCTATTCAGAATATTGAAAAGCAATGCACAACAATCCGTCATTTTGGACATGATCCCAAATTCACATGCCAGAAGAACAAGCTCTACTCTTTGTTCTAAGGTCTCCGTGCTAATGGTTAGTTCCTCATATAGTTTATGAACCGAAGTGTTCATACTTTTAACCTGCTCCCAAACAGCCGGCTCTGGAAATGAACCAGACTCACTCACTTCTATTCTTGCCCAATGATATAGAGCCATCAATACACAGTTATACGCATCCATAATGTAGCCAGCTTCTATATATCGTTTAGATTTCACATACAAATGCAAGAATCGTGCAAACTCCATGAACTCAACTCGTTCCTTAAGAGGCCCTTCAAATTGTAAAATCTCCCGGCGCATATCCCCTAGTATTCCTTTGGGATCCCAGATCACTTCCCCAATCATCAAACTAGTAAGGAGCTCGTTATTATTTCCCGCCATGACAGCCCGCTCCAAAGCGGAAAGGCCAATATGGACTGACTGGGTCCGTGTGTTACCGGCAATGGTGTGGCGAACAATATGTTCTAAATCCCGTTCCTCATGTAAAACTAACACAACCATATCAAAATCGTGAAGTAGCGCGCTTTGAAAGGGAGTACTCCCTTTCTGCCGCAAAGCCACAGCTCCTAAAACATTTTCTTCAAACGTTTCTCCACTCAACAAAGTTACATTGGATAATTCCATGCTTCCCTCCATTAAATTTGGCGAATTTGCGTCCAGTCAGTTATAATTCAGTTATAATTATTATTCTACATATGAAAGACAGTTCCTTCTGGACAACCCAACTATATTTAGTTAGGAGCAAACACTCATGAAGTTTAAAACGGCTAAGATCAACGCTTTTCGCACATGGGGATTACTGCTCACAATGCTCGGAATGGGACTTATGGTTTTGGGTACAGCAGGTATCGTATTCTGGGGATCGACTGGGAAAGTATTTGCTGGAATCGGACTTGTAATCGGTTTAATTTCCATGATGGCAAGTCTTGCGATCTATTTCTGGGCTGGCATGCTGTCAACGAGTGCAGTTCAGTTAGAGTGCCCGGAGTGTCACAAGCTGACCAAGATGCTCGGCAAAACAGACCGCTGTATGTTCTGCCACACCATTCTTACTATGGATCCGGCTGAGGCCACTATTACTGCAGATCAGCTTGAGCATCAGCAAGTAAACCACTAAACACACCTTACAGAGGCTCATTACTAACTAGTTAAAATGCACTCAAATATTTGCTAATACAACAAAGAGGCTCCCGATATGGGAGCCTCTTTGTTTGTTATAAATGAAATTATGATTACTTATGAATCTCTTGTAATGCTTCCCACGCAGAAGGATTACTGAAGCTGCGATTCCATGATCCGATGCCTCCAAGCCCCATGGACTTAGCAAGCTCAACTCTTGACTTTAAGCTCACCTTATCTTCTATCCATATTTTCTTAAGAGCACCATCTTCCTTGTACTCTACGTAATTCTGCCCAGCATCCTTATCAAATGTAGGAGTTAGCTTCTTCTCTTTGATAATTTTTTCAACGGCATTCATACTAACCGATTTAGAGCTTACCTTTGTCTTGCCATCTACTTGAGCCTCAGTCCAGATGCGGGTGTACAACGGTATCCCCAAAATCACCTTCTCAGGCGGTACATTGTCTTCCTCTATGATCCGGCTTATTGAATTCTCTACCCAAGGTAAGGAGGCAACAGAGCCCGCGATAGGGCTAGCCGCCCAATGTTCATCATAAGCCATTACTATTAGATAATCGACTAATGTCCCAAGAGCCTTACGATCAAGGAATGCCGACCACATCTCGCTATTGGATTTAGGTGTCACGTCTATGGAGACGATTAGATTCTTAGCCTGAGCCATCGGTTTTAGCTCTCTCATAAATTGAGTGACATTCTCTCCGTCTTTCGTATACACATTTTCAAAGTCGATATTAATTCCGTCCAAATTATATAAATCCGAATATTCTATGATCTGTACGATTGCATTCATCCGTTTCTCATAGCTGGACAATGCCTCAGTAGTCATATCTGGATCGAAGCTATTGCTAAGCAACCCCCATACCTCTAATCCGTGCCCATGCGCCCACTGCACATACGCACTGTCGGCCTGACTGCGCACATTGCCATCACCATCTATAATACTAAACCAGGTTGGGCTAGTCACGTTAACGCCTGGTAGCTCACCGAAGGTTTCTGGGTTAGGTTTGCGTTGGTAAACAGCCTCCCAATACAAATTCACTGACTTCCCTTTCCAGTTACGTTCAGCGCGTGTTGGCGTGGATTTTTTCGGTTCCACTGTCTTTTGACCATCCCGAACAATGTCGCTTGCCTTGGCATAACCTGCATACCCGCTGCTTAATTGTACAAACAGCCAGTCCTTATTTTCTTCATTCCAAATATTCACGACTGCCCCAGGAGACATATCCGCAACTATAGGTGCATGAATGGATGCCTCATTTCGTAGAGCTACTGACTTGTCTCCTTTTTCACCTTTAACTTTTCCTAGCGAGACAGTCTCTCCTGCCGTCATTAGTAGGATTGCACCAGAATTTGTATCCTCCTGTATTTCAAACCCATATAGATCTTCTAATACATCCGCAGGAAGGTAGGTCACTTTCTCCTTTACTTCAGGCGCTAAGCGCAGCTGCAGCGGACGATTGTTCAGACTAGCATCGGTTTTATCCTCCTGCATGTAAAGGAGCTCACTATCCGTTGATAAGATGACCGATTTCGTCTTCTCTTCATAACGAATGGAAGGATCCACATACTCTTGCAACAATGGTAATGGTAACAACATGCTATCCCCAGTCCCCGAGGCAGAATAACCTGTATGCTCTCCTTTTACAAAGACGGGATGCGCTTGAGCTTTCCAGTCTACATCTATATGCTGACGATTTGGCAATACATAAAACACTACCCAATATGCTGCTGCTACAATGATTAAAAGTCCAAACAAACGCCTAAAAAAACCTCCGCGCTTTTTGACGCGCCTCTGTCCCAGTCTTCTGTCCAAAATATATCCTCCAAATAATAATATGATTTTTAATAGAGTCTAACATTACGATTATAACATCCACTTGGTTTCGTATAACCAGTAGAAAATAGTCATTTATTCTACAAATTGTTACATTCAAGTTGAAACGACGTTGTCATCCTTATATTCTCAAAAAAATAAACGTGAGTCCTCCGCTTTCGGATTTCGCACGTTTATTGTGATAACTTGGTAGATCGCCTTGATACCGTTCTATTCTAGTCTTAATGCTGCTTCTCTCTACAACTTTTGCAAAATCCATGCAGCTCCATACGCAATCCTGTAATCTTAAAGCCTGTAGCTTGCTCAGCATGCAGCTCTACATCCCTAAGCGAAGGATAACTGAAATCCTCAATCTTACCGCATTGCTGACATATAACATGATAATGATCAGACACATTGGCATCAAAACGGCTGGAGCTATCCCCATAGGTCAACTCACGAACCATGCCAGCTTCCATAAACATCTTGAGATTATTATATACGGTTGCCACGCTCATGCTCGGAAATTTAGGCTCTAATGCCCGATATATATCGTCAGCTGTAGGATGATTCATTGCTTCCATCAAATACGTAAGAATCGCATGACGCTGGGGCGTTATACGGACACCTGTTGTTTTTAATTGTTCCAATGCATGTTGTACGCCACTCCCCATAACTGTCACCGCCTTTTAAATTTAAAAATAAAAAAATATTTCTTATAATTGTAAGACTGGGTTTTCAATCTTGTCAACGAAGTCGATACATTATACTCATTATTATATAAGAAAAATTACTTTTTTCAATAACCTCTCACATTTAAGTTGCTGTTCCCCTCAACCTGAACCTTGAACTCAGCTGTGCCCACTTCACCAGATATCTTCTTCTTATCAATGGCTAAGTTAGGTAAATCTGAAATAATATCGCCATATCCACTTGAGCCATTCAACTTATAGTTCCCTAACAACGGCAAATACAATTGAATATCGCCAACTGCACTATAAATGTCCCAGTCTCCTCCGACATCATGAGAACGAACATCGATGATACCATTCAAGGATTCTGCATGTAGCTTCGATCTGGCTCCGTCAATCTCTAAATTACCATTCTTGCTAGAAATATTGATCTCGGCTTCATTCCCGATTGCACCGATATTGCCAACTGCCGTTGATAATTTCAAGGCCCCTGTGACATTCCAAGCATTCATATTGCCACCGCTCGTTGATAAATCAACACTGCCCTGGACGGATCTCGCACGCACAGCTCCATTCAGTGTTTTCCCTTTCACATTACCAAAGATACGATGAAGAATAAGTTCTCCATTCCCCGTTTCCAGCGAAATACCTTCGATCGCTTCTATGTTCTGCAGGGTGATCCCACCATTCATAGTGCGAACATCGAGGTTAAACCGACGGTCTTCCGGCAAAGAAATGTCCAAATCCATTCGCGGCTGACGCTTACCTGATTCTCCGTACGCCTTGCTGTTTGAAGTGATTTTTATGGTTGGTCCTTCAACAACTTCCACAAAGGACTGCTCCGAAATGGCTTCAGCCATCGGACCCTCCAACTGATCTACCCAGACTGTAGTAGTAATTTGAATATTATCTACGGGTGCCCGATGCAATAAAATATCCCCATTAATACCATCAACGGATATTTTGGCTGTATTTAACTTCACTGGAACAATAAGAGGAGCCTTTTGAAATTTGCTCCCCTTCGCCTCGCCATAGTCGACTGCAGCTGCTGTAAGGTTGAGACTCACATTTTTCCACAGATATAAGTAATGTTCTTGTTCGGCAACGATAAACACACTCGCAGCAAGCAATATAGCAGATAAAAGGCCGCGTAAATCCAATCTGATTCTTCCCTTTTGTACAGAGCCTGAACGACCAGAGAAGAAATACATGAACAGGAACTCAATCCCCCATAACACTGGGATGACCGGCCACCACTTCAAGAATAAAAGCATATAATCTGACCCGTCTCTCCAATCCAGAAACAACGGAATGGCAATAGCAATAAGCAAGACCGATGCCGTATATCTTCCTACACGCCGGTTATGAGACTCATTTTTTTTGCGCCAAACGATTCCTCTGACAATTTCTCTCGTTCCTAAATATATACCACCACATAATAAAACTGCAGACACGGCCACTTCGGAGTAATGCTCAATAAAAAATTGCAGCCATGCTGGCTTTTGGCGAAACAGAATGAGAAGCGCTCCCCCTAAAAGAAGTAGAAATCCAAAGGATACGCCAGGTTCACTGACGATACTACGACGCTTAGGAGGTGTAGTTATTTTTGCCACAGGATCATCAAGCTCTTGATCTTCAGGGTAACGGAGAATCTTGTCCGCTGATTGCAGTACATCATACACATTATAGAAATATATCGCCGGAATAATTAGTGCAAGTAAAATAAGCAATGGAACATTAATCTGCATTCCAATGGATGAGAAATAAATTAAAGCTGAGATATCCAATAGTATCAAGAAGATAAAGGTAATTCCTTTGCGGAGAAGCCCAAAGTATAAGTGCCCAGTTCCTGGGATGAGAGCTGCCAATAGTCCAGCGATAAATTTGCGTTTGCGGCGGCGCCGCTTTGGACGTGGAGGGATTATCTTCTTCTGAATCTCACTCTCCGTAGTCTCAAGATCGGCTGAACCCCGCTGCTCTTCCTGCGCTGAGAGCATTGCAGAATCATTTGTCATATCTCGGCTCCTCCTTTCGTAAACATTGGTCTGTGTATATGCTTCTTCAAAGTGAACCACTCCGATAAAAATCAATCAATTCCACACCGGGAGCAACTTCCTGCGATCCCATAGGTACAAAACCATGCTTGCTGTACAAAGAAACGGCAGGCAAGTTTAGCTTCCCCGTCGATACGATGTATTGCTCCATCCCTGAAAAATGTTCAAATACATATTCCAAGAGACTGCTTGCAATACCTCTGCGGAAAAAGTCCGGTCCCACCATCATTCGCGTAATCGTGAGTTTGCCCGGGGATTCTTCTTCTATAGCAATAGCACCCATCAGTTCTTCATCTTCATCAAAGCAGCCGTAAAAATCCTCTTTAGAGTGGCTGAGCATCTCTCTCGTCTCCATAAGCGGTGGGATCTCACGAAACCCTATTAACTCCGCTTCTAGTCGGTAGGCCTTATGCTGGAGGCTCCATAGTTCATTAACGGTACTATCATCCTGGAGGTTTAGCTTAATAATTGTATTCATCCCTACTAGTCCCCTTATATGCCGCTAAGGGCCTGCCGTTGCCGACAAGCCCTTAGCTTATTACATAAGTATAGTGTAAAACTTATACTTTCTTATATTTCAAATAAAGGTTAGCTGCTCAATACCTCGATCAGAAGTTTATTCGCAAGACCTGGATTTGCCTTACCTTTACTTTCTTTCATAACTTGTCCTACTAGGAAGCCGATGGCTTTCTGTTTACCTGCTTTATAATCTTCCACTGATTGTGGATTGGCAGCTACGACAGCTTCCACAATTCCTTTAATGGCACCTTCATCGCTGATTTGTACCAGACCTTTTTCCTCAACGATTTCAGCAGGCAATTTACCGCTCTCTAGCATTTCTTTAAATACCGTTTTAGCGATCTTGCTACTGATGGTTCCACCTGCAATGAGACCGATCATTTCCCCGAGCCCTTGCGGCGTAATTTTGACCTGAGACAATTCCAGGTTATTACTATTCAAATAAGCAAGCAGATCACCCATGATCCAGTTAGCTACAGCCTTGGCATCCTGCGTATAAGTAAGACATCCTTCGAAAAAGTCCGCTAACGGTTTAGAGGAAGTGATCACGCCAGCATCATAAGCTGTAAGACCCAGTTCTTCACTGTAGCGAGCTTGTCTTGCATCCGGTAGTTCCGGGATCGTCGAACGAATAGATTCTTTCCAGGCATCGTCAATATGCAGCACGATCAGATCTGGATCAGGGAAATAACGATAATCATGCGCTTCTTCTTTCCCACGCATAGATAAAGTTTTCCCTTGGGCTTCATCCCAGCGGCGGGTCTCTTGTACAACTACTCCACCATCATCCAGGATCTCAGCCTGACGATATTGTTCATACTCCAGTCCACGCAGCACACCGCGGAAGGAGTTCATGTTCTTAAGCTCTGCTCTAATACCGAATTCCTCTTGTCCTGCTGGTCGTAGACTGATGTTCGCGTCACAGCGCATCGATCCCTCTTCCATCTTGACATCGGATACGTCGCAGTATTGCATAATGGCACGGATTTTCTCCAGATAAGCACGAGCTTCCTCTGGCGAGCGCAAGTCTGGCTCAGATACGATTTCGATAAGCGGTGTTCCCACCCGGTTGAAATCGACGAGCGACGCAAAACCGCCATCTACGTGCGTCAGCTTACCCGCATCCTCTTCCAAATGAAGACGAGTAATACCGATCCGTTTCGTTTCTCCATTCACTTCAATGTCGATCCAGCCGTTCAAACCGATAGGCTGATCGAACTGAGAAATCTGATAAGCTTTCGGTGAATCCGGGTAAAAATAGTTCTTGCGGTCGAATTTACTAACATCACCAATGGTACAATTTAGCGCCATCGCTGCTTTCATAGCGTAATCTACCGCTTGTTTGTTAAGCACTGGCAATACGCCGGGGTGACCCAGGCAGACAGGACAGGTATGTGTGTTAGGCGGGGCTCCAAATTCAGTGGAGCATCCGCAAAAGATTTTGGAGTTGGTATGAAGCTCTACGTGAACCTCTAAGCCGATGACCGTTTCGTATTTAGACATAAGTAATCCCATTCCCTCCTTTACTACAGCTGTGGACGCTGCTTGTGATGATCAGTATTTTGTTCAAAAGCGTGAGCAACACGCAGAATCGTACTCTCGTCAAATTCTTTACCGATAATTTGCAAACCTACTGGCATGCCTTCCGCAAAGCCACAAGGAACGCTAACGGCAGGAATACCTGCCAAGCTCACAGGAATCGTGAGAATATCGTTCAGATACATGGTCAGCGGATCTTCCGTCTGTGAACCTAATTTGAATGCTGTCGTAGGCGCTGTTGGGCCAATGACCACATCATATTTTTTAAAGATGTCATCAAAGTCCTGTTTAATCAAAGTACGCACTTTTTGTGCTTTTAAATAATAAGCATCGTAATACCCGGAGCTAAGCGCATAAGTCCCTAGCATAATACGACGTTTGACCTCAGGGCCAAAGCCGCGACTGCGGGAATTAAGATATAGATCAAGCAATCCTCCGCCTTCATCTACACGTGCACCATAACGCACACCGTCAAAACGCGCGAGGTTAGATGAAGCTTCCGAAGAGGACAGCAAATAATAAGCTGCTACTGCGTATTCCGTATGTGGTAACGAAACTTCCTCCCAGACAGCACCCATTCCTTCCAGCACCTTAAGTGCGGACAAGACTGTCTCACGCACAGAAGCATCGACACCTGCTCCCAAGTATTCCTTAGGTACAGCAATGCGAAGTCCGGAAACATCACCAGTCAGAGAACTCAAATAATCAGGAATTTCTACTTTAGCTGAAGTAGAGTCCTGGGCATCATAACCAGCAATCGCTTGAAGCACATATGCAGAATCCTCTACATTACGTGTTAATGGTCCAATCTGATCGAGTGAGGAAGCAAAGGCCACCAGTCCGTAACGTGATACAAGGCCATACGTAGGTTTGAGACCTACAACGCCGCAATAAGAAGCAGGCTGGCGGATTGAACCTCCAGTATCCGAACCTAATGAGAAGAACACTTCACCTGCAGCTACTGCAGCAGCAGATCCGCCGCTGGACCCGCCAGGAACACGTTCAAGATCCCAAGGGTTACGCACAGGCCCAAAACTTGAGTTCTCGTTAGATCCGCCCATTGCGAATTCATCCATATTCAATTTACCGATCGTTACAGCATCTGCCTGCTGCAGTTTAGAAGCTACAGTTGCGTTATATATCGGCTGAAAATTGTTCAAAAATTGGCTGGCACAGGTCGTGCGTAGTCCCTTAGTTACAATATTATCCTTAACTCCGGTAGGAAGACCAAACAGCAACCCTCGTGCTGCTCCAGATGCCAGTTTGTCGTCCAAAGCGCGTGCAGATGCACGTGCGCCCTCCTCATTCAAGGTCAAAAATGCATTTACTTTCTTATCCCGCTCAGCGATAATCGCCAGCGATTCTTCAGT
Source organism: Paenibacillus pseudetheri (assembly GCF_924513355.1). Lineage (NCBI taxonomy): Bacteria > Bacillati > Bacillota > Bacilli > Caryophanales > Paenibacillaceae > Paenibacillus > Paenibacillus pseudetheri. The sequence continues at coordinate 73,893 of NZ_CAKMAB010000026.1, read as the reverse complement.
CAGTTCACTGACCGATACTTCTTTAGCAGTTAACATGCGATGTACTTCAGGCAATCGATTTTGAAACAGGCTCAAGATTCTTCCCCCTTTCTAATTATGTAGTTATTCCAAAACAGCTGGAACCTTGAAATGTCCGTCTTCATCATCCGGCGCGTTAAGAAGTGCTTCCTCTTGCGTTAGGCTTTCCTTCACAACATCATCACGCATCACATTACTGACCTGCAGTACATGCGTGGTCGGCTTCACATTCTCCGTATCTAGCTCATTCAACTTCTCAGCATATTGTAAAATAGCATTCATTTGTTCTGTAAAGGTTGCCTCTTCTTCCGGGCTCAATTGCAGACGAGCCAGCTTGGCCACATGCTGCACATCTTTAACGGTAATGCTCATAAGATAAATCCCTCCTGTTTAAAGGGCTAAAGCGCCCGGATAACGTTTTTAATTATATTGTAGAAGCTTGGACAATTCAATGATGGGGTTATAACAAAAAAGCCGGCTTTCGCCGGCCTTCCTTAAATCCAAGCTCTAAGATTCACTTGTTTGATGAAATCTGCTTGGGACATGCTTTCGGTTGACGTTGCTTCCGTCTCTTCTGTATCCATATCTTCACCGTTCATCAAATGATGAAACAGCTTCTCATTGTACGTGGACAAAGCATAATCAATTAACGCTTCATGCGTTGCTCTTTCAGCCTCAGCTACTAATAAATGTTCTTCCGCCTCAATGTCTTCAGCCGGAACATAAAAGTTCCTGTTGGCTTCCGGTACACGTATAACATAGTCAAACGCATTATCGGGATTGCGGTCGTAAGCAATTAGGTAGCCGTATTCCCCGATAGGAAGACTCTGCTCAAAAGCGTCCGCAACAATGACAATCTTTTCTCCTAAACGCAGCATCGCCCTACCTCCTGACCCCAAAATCTATCATGATTTTGCTTATTTCAACAGTCTACTAAAAAAAGATAGAACTGTCTAGCGGCAGTCCAGACGATCCTGATAATTCTACCAAGCAATAACGCCTTCGGCGTCCCCTAAGGACGATATGCGTTTATGCGAGAAATAGAAGGATAATGTATAGTGTGAAGCTTATACTTTCTTATATTTTAAAATATACTATATTCGATACAGCACAGCTTAATAATCAGTCGGGAAAGTTGTTCTTTCTTGTCAAAAGCGCAGCCCCAACAAGGCAAATTATGATCAATACACCGGCAGAAAGATATGGACCTGCTCTAAAGCCCTCTCCATCTGTAAGAATTCCTGCTGACAGCCCGGAAAGTGCTGCGGGTGTCCAGTCAAACCATGTAGGGAATAAGCCTAAGCCTAATGACAATCCAGCCATTAACGCCAGTGCTAAAAAAGCGGCTACTGGAGGTCTTAAAAAGGCACTAAACAACAACGTAGCCGAGACAACACATAATAACCACAAACTATATACTCCAGAAGCTGCGATAACATCGCCCCATGAAAGTGATCCAATTAGCTGCTCCGTGTAATAAGCAGCACCCGCTGCGCCCAATCCAAGCGCAACAACAAGCAGGGTCAGTTGAGCTGTCCATTTAGCGATCACTATTGCCGCGGGAGAAACCGGTCTTACCAGAATTAATTCCATAGTTCCGCTATAGCGTTCTCCAGCTAAAATATTCATCGAGCCTAGCGCCAATACCAGCATTCCAATTGTTCCATACTGTCCCAGTGCTTGCGCCATCACAATAGCGGCACTCGGTATTTCATACCCTTCAAGCAGTCCTGGGGGCACATCCCCGGAGGCTTTTAATATTTCCGGCAAATAATAAGTGGTTAAAGGCTGCATAATGCCTAAAATGATGAACACGACAGGTATCCAGATCAGCTTATAACTGCGAGCCATCTCGAGCATTTCTTTTCGATAAAGGACCCAGGTGCTGCTCATACGCCCACCACCTTCATAAATAAATCCTCTAATGTGGAAGAGCCTGCTTCAAATTGCAGCAGTGGAATTTCGAGCTGCGCTGCTTCTTGCAAAATCGTCTGGCGGGCCTTTTCTACATCATTCACATTAAATACAGCATGATCCCCAAACAACTGCGACTCCAGTACAAACGGCTTGGAGGCAAGAGATTCCAGCCACTGAATGGCTTCTTTGTGCTTCTCGGTACGTAAACGAATAACAGGAAGGCTGTAATGTGAACGAAGCTGCGACAGAGACCCCTGCTCAGCAATGCGTCCATGATTCATTAAAATAATATCATCACAAATCTCTTCTGCGTCATGCAGCACATGCGTGGAGAAAACTACCGTAGTCTCTTCACGTATTTCTCGAAGCAATTCCATCACCTCCCTGCGGCCGATCGGATCAAGTGCTGATACAGGCTCATCCAGTATAAGCAGTCGAGGGCGATGCACAAGTGCCTGTGCGAGACCCAAACGCTGCTTCATCCCCCCGGAATATCCACCAATCCTGCGGCGAGCATCGTTATTGAGGCCAACACGCTTAAGCGATTCCAAAGCACTGCTTGTTGCTTCTTTAGCCCCCATTCCACTAAGCTTTGCAGCAAACACAACATATTCCTGTCCAGTCATCCAACCGTAAAAGGCTGGGGATTGTGGTACATATCCTAGTCCTCTGCGATATTCTGCTCCGGGACGGCTCCCCTCAAACGAAATCATTCCAGAGGTGGGTTCTAAAAGACCCGCCAGCATACGTAGTGTGGTCGTCTTTCCTGCACCATTGGGTCCTAGTAAAGCGACGCATCTCCCTTTTTCAATATCAAAGCTTATATCTTGTACGGAAATATGCGCCCCATAGCTTTTACGTAAATTTGTAACTTGAAGGAGTGACATTAGACATCTTTCCTTCCTATCGTGAAATAAGCTACGCTGCCTAATATATTTCCGAAAATTATGATTATAATCCACAACCATTTTGGACCACGTACTCTATCTGCTTTGGCTAAAGAAATCAAACCGATAATAGCCAGTAAAGCCTGCAAAATGATCAACGGCATAATTAAACCCCAATTTACATCCTCCATGAAGTACCACTCCTTTTGTGTTATGAAAGGAACGAGCTCATAGCCTGGACCTTTACAACTTCTTTCTCCTACGTCTTTCCGGTAGAATGACCACAAGTAAATAGACCAAAGCGGGTGACGGAACGGTAGTAATAGCCCATAGCCCCCAGAACCAGGCTTTTCTTCCGCGTCGTCTTGCGTCCCTGAACAACAGTGTCCCTTGCAGCATCAATAGGACCGCCATCAATAACCATAACCACAGAGGCACATCCTGTAGCTCATTCATTCTTGTGCACCTTCTCTATTTCTCCTGATCCTCGCTATTCCTAGAGCACTGAGTCCCGCAATAGGAATAATCGCTTGAATAATCCAATAGATCATCGGTGCAGAACCGAGAATGGATAGAAATATGCTGATCAGGATCAACGATATGCCCCAGAATAACAGCAGCTCTTTACGTTCCATGCTCTTTCTATGCACAGAGGCATCAACCATTAACCTCTCCAGTTCCTGTAATGAAGGTGGTGTGATGTCATTATATTGTGCATCTAACCGGGCAAGCTCATCTGAAAGCTTATGCAAATACAACTCAGGCTCCTTATCTTTATCCTTCTCCATCCTCATTCAGCTCCTTTCGTAGTTGGTTAAGACCAAGGGATACACGCGACTTGACTGTACCTGAAGGAACTCGCAGGATTTCGCCAATTTCGTCATAACTATAGCCATAGTAATGCTTCAGTAGCACAGCCACTCTTTGCGCAGAAGGCAATCTGGAGAGGGAATCCAGCACTTCACTCCACTCTTCCCCCCTGCTCTCAAATCGCCAACGAATCGAGCGGATTCCCTGTTCCTGTTGCTCCCGTTGTTTCCATTCCGCTTCACGCTTCCAGCGCCGCTTGCGATCAATAAATATTCTGGTGGCAATTGTGATTAACCAAGAGGAGAAGGAAGAAGTTCCGTTATAGGTGTTGATCTTCTCCATACATCTGACCATGGTGTCCTGTACAAGATCCTCTGCCAGCAACGGGTCCATGGTCACCTTGATTAAATATTTGAATAAAAAAGTATAGTGTTCTCGCAGCAGTGAAGAGAGTGCTGAAGTATCTCCCTGCTGTGCCCGTCTGATTCTCTCCAGCGACTGATCGCTCATCTGCCCCTCCATTCAATATTCCGTTTCTATTTGTAATACGAATATGTATTATGAATCGTTCATTCCGCATAATAATTATTTTTCGAGATCCCACAACTTGCGCCGCCAGGGCTGAATTATCCCTTCCCTTGCCGGAAAATGCCAAAAAAGAGGCGTTCTTCTGAGCTCGCCTCCTGAAACCACTGGTACTCCCCTGTAAACCCCACAGGTCTCCTGAAGTAAGCCATTACGAAGTTCCTTATTCTCAAATTGTATGTCTCTACGTTCTATGGATGAACAAAAGCCACCCTTTCCTGAACACTCCGAAAAAAATCGGCAATTACTGCTGCAAAAATGGTTCCATTTCTCCTTGGAGTCATACCAACTGTAGTCTAGCGGGTAGTATATATTCTTCTCCATTCTACTTCCCTCCATGCTTTTAAGCCTATATGAAGACAAAAAAAGAACGCAAACCGGGATTAATTCCGCAGTCTGCGTGCTTCGCGAGGTAAATGTTACATTTAATTAACCTTATTCTAGTTCTTTTGTAGTCTTTTGTCTATTAAAACTTCCTCGGTTTTTGTCGGTTCTACTAGAACCAACGTCTATTGAGGAACATAAGGGTTGCGAATCTTTTCAAATCCAATGGTTGTCCGTGGACCATGTCCTGGATAAACCTTCACTTCATCATCCATTTTGTATAGCTTGCCACGAATAGAATCGAACAGATCCCGTTCCCTACCACCAGGCAAATCTGTGCGTCCAACTCCCATTTTAAAGAGTACATCTCCGGAGAATAGATCATTTCCACAAAGGAAACTTACACTACCTGGAGAGTGACCAGGTGTATGGTACACACGGAAGGTGTGTCCAATGAACTGCAGAACTTGCCCTTCTGCCAGATCATATTCCGCAGGATCTGTAGCTAGAGGAGGTGACACCTCCGACCACATTAGTGAACCGTTCAGCTTGGGGCTGCTTAGCCATTCACTTTCAAGTGGATGTAAATAAACAGGGCATTTCTTAGCTTTACGAATTTCGTCTACACCGCCCATATGATCAAAATGTGCATGTGTTAACAAAATAGCTTCGATTTCCATCCCTTCGATACTCCGCACTAATGCAGCAGGATTCATACCGGGATCTATGATGATACCCTTCGCAGGATCCGCACCTGTCAGTAAGTAAGCATTCGTCTGAAGCGGACCCAGATTAAATGAACGTATATTTAGCATCGGTCTAGAATCCGGAAATCAGACTACGCAGTTCTTTTGCGATAACTGCCTGATATTCCGTTCCTTCCCCATAGGCTTGCCCCATGGCCTTACGTGCTTCTGCGATTTTGCTGTCGTAATCAGCGGCCTCACGATCAGGATTCTCACGTTTGAACTCTCTCATTATACTCTGCACACGCTCTGGCCTAGGACCCCAATGTCCGAGCACATATCCTCCAGTGTCTGCAAAAATCACGACTGGGACAGATCTGCCACCCATGGTCAAGAAATTATCCATAAGCTCCAGATTCTCTTCCAAAATGAATACCTCTGTCTTCATTCCCGCCGTCTCCAGAATACGGAATACAGCAGGAACATTACGTACTACGTCTCCACACCAATCCGCTGCTAGGATAAGTACCCGCAAATCGTCGCGATGGTTCAGACTTTCGAAATATTCTTTATCGCTCTCATCTTCCCAAGTAAACTTCTCATACCAGGATTCAAAAGCCTGTTGATTCTTCGTCATACTTTCTACGAATTGGCGCGGTGTTAGGCCTTTTCCAAACTTATGAGCTACATTCTGCTTCATTTTGTAGTCCCCTTTTTCTTGGATTTGTACCATTTAAACACAAAGTAAATGATGATCAGAGCGATCGCTACAAGTATAATTTCGTTGGTATACTTAGCTGCTACTTTGTCAATATCTTCCCATTTATTCCCCAAGGTCATACCCAGATATACAAACAAAGCACTCCATGGAATAACAGCAAGCGTAGTCAACAAAGTGAACTTACCTAAAGGCATTTTCGATATCCCAGCTGGAACGGAAATGGCATGACGAACAACCGGAATAAAACGTGCTGTAAAAATTACGCCAGTCCCGTACTTATTGAACCACTCTTCCGAATGGTCAATATGCTTCTTTTGAATGAAAATATATTTCCCGTATTTCTCCAAAACAGGTCTGCCACCATAACGACCAATCCAATAAACAAAAATCTGTGCAATGACTCCGCCGATCGTACCGAATAATACGGCGCCAAAAAAATTAATATCTCCACTCCATACTAAAAAGCCACCGAAAGCCAGTACAATTTCACTCGGAATAACTTCAATCATAAGTCCGATCATAATCCCAAAATAACCAAGACTCTGAATCCATTCAAACAATGTTGAGATCAGATCAGAAATAACATGCAACCGTACTCCTCCTCCCTTTTCCGCAGAATATGGCTATGTATCTAGCATAAACATCTTTGGCGTCTATATAAAGACGCTTAGCGTTTAAGCGAGAAATATAAGAACATAAAGTATAGATGTTAAACTTATACTTTCTTATATTTTTAAAAGCTCTGCCGCTCTGCTCTATTTTCCAGTTTCTCTTAGCCTATTCTAGCACAAGCAACCTTATCACATCTACTTACAGCGGCGAGGCCATTACCCTACATCGAACCTCTCTTAAAAAGAGTTAGAACAACCCGTATAACCAAAAAAGGTGTACACTACCAGCAATGAAGATGGAAATGGACACCTATTTATCTAAAATATAAATGCCGTTCAATAAGCGGTCCATCCGGCATCCGCCGTTATTACAGTCCCATTCACGAAGCTCGACGCATCTGAAGCCAAGAATAAGGCTATCGATGCGATCTCGCTGCTTTCCCCTGTTCGCGGCATTGACGTCATACCATATCCTGCCTTTTGACTACCAAAAGCACTCGGATTAGACAAATCAATATTCGTCTTTACCCCACCTGGCGCTATAGCATTACAGCGAATTCCAAGCTTCGAGTACTGATACCCTACATTTTTAGTCATACCGATGACAGCGTGCTTGGAGGCAGTATAGGCCACTCCTGCACGTGATCCCTCTAAGCCGCCGATCGAAGCTACATTGATGATACATCCACTTTCTTGTGCCATGAAAATCGGTAGCACCCGTCGCCATCATTCGGTTACTAAGGGACTGAAGCATGCCGATCTCGTACAGGATGAGCGAAAAGGTCAATTCATTATGTATTCATTAAATACGACGGTTCCTGAAGAGGTTCTTGGCTGGCTGCTCGAGCTTACTGGTACGGGAAAGCAAACGGAGACTGAAAGCAAATCGTTGGACGGAAAGCAAAGCCGTCAGAATATCGATTCTGAGAAGGAGGCTGATTGAGGATGAAGGATTTTAAATGGAGATGCAAGATACACTGATAGTAATATTAGATTTAGCTTCACTAACTTATGCTTTAATCAATTATGGCAAGCTGCCACAGGAGCTGCCCGCGCAGTGGGGAATTACGGGTAAAGTCAATAGATACTGGGATAAAAATATAGCTATTTTTGTGTTCGGAATCCTGGGTATTGTGCTTCCGCTGATCATGCAGTTCACACGTAGCATCGACCCTAAGCGGGAAATTATAAGAAATTAGAAAATGCCTATGCCATGAGCAGACTCGCTATCGGGGTGCCTTTTAATCTCATGCTCGTGCTCACGGTTACTTATGGTCTCGGTAAAGAGATTAATGTGGGCAAAATTGCAATAAGAGCCGTCGGAGTGATGTTTATTGCGCTCGGCAACTTCATGCCACAGGTAAAGGATAATTATTTGTTCGGTGTTCGTACAGCATGGACGCTCTCCAGCCCAGAGGTGTGGCGAAAAAAACATCGTCTCTCCGGGAGAATGTGGATGATCGGTGGGTTGCTTATTTTTGGGGGAGCCTTCTTGAGCGGAGTCTTGTCTCAGGCTCTTATTATTACAGCACTTGTGCTTGCTATTATCGTTCCTGTGCTGTACTCTTGGATCATTTCGCGTCAGTTAAAATCTTGAAGCTAATATATTTAGCCGCCGACTCAGGTCGTCGGCTTGTTCTGTCATATAGAACTTTCGGTCATTATGCTGCTCACCTTTACTAGCCTCGTATTCCGCCAACACTCTATACTGCCGCAATAGCTCATTCCCTGAAGCAATACAGCTTATGGCCTCCATTCGGTTCCCTTCCGCTAACTTTTTACGCCCCATCATAAGCATGCCATGGATCCCTTTGACCCACTTAGTGTTGTTGTATTTATCCAACCGAATACTTTGATGTATCCAATATAGTGCAGCTCCAGAATCATCACTGTACATCCATCGTCTAGCCATTTCCCAGCTTAAGGTTGCATTCTCCGGGGAATATAGCAAACTCTGCTGGAGAATACCCACACTCTGTTCACCCGTAAGCAACTTGGATAATTCTACAGCTGTTTTAGAAGACTGGGGATTCCACGCTAGTGATTGCTCTAGAAAATCTACCTTCAACGAGGGATCAACCGTCTGAACCGCTTGCCGGTAGTACCTCACTCCTTGTGCGGCATGAAGGGACAATACAGATAACATGAGACAAAGACAGCAGGCGACAGTGATGAATAGTCGGCGGGGATATGGATGTGACAGGCTCGCGAATGCAGGGATAGTGGTGCCGAGGTTCGCGGACGTTGAGTGAGTCGGCCGCAGGGTCCCGGATGTTGAGTATGTTAGCTGCAGGGGCACGGACGTCGAGTGAGTTATTAGCGGGTTCGCGGATGCGAAATGAGTGGTGAGCAAACTCATGGACGTAAAGCGGGTATTCGCAGATTGATGTTTCTGCTCATATTCGGACAGGGCAAGGGCTGGCAGCCAAAAAAGCAGTAGCCAGATTAATCCGTAGCTCCAGTCAAAATCGACTGCGCTATGCAAAACGATAACCAAAAATGGCGGCAGCAGGTGCGGCGATCTCTTAGCCAGCAGCCAGCCTGCTGCTAGCAGCATAAGCAGTATGGCTGCGAGGCCGACAAACCCTAGGTTCAACAGGATGTCGAGATAACCGCTATGCACCTGGCTGCCAACATAAGGGCGAGTTTGGGCGGCGAGGTATGAACTCCGCCAAGTCTCGCCCCCGCGCCCCAGCCAAGGTGCCTCTACCGCCAGCCGCCAGGCGTCTCGGTAGAACAAACCACGCGCGGATACCGTTGATGACGGTCCGGTAATCCGCTCGCGCACGTGCAGGAGGACGGCGGTGCCCGCCGCCGTCCAACCTGCTGCCGCCAATGCCAGCATGGCGGCTCGGGCACTGCCCGCCGCGCTGCGCTGGCGGCAGCACAGCCATAGGCCGGCTAGCAACGCGCCGGCCCAAAGCCCGGCCAGCAACAGCAGGCCGGGCAAAGGCTCTACCGCCAACCCGGCACGGGCCAGTTGGCGGTAAAGCAACGCCGCGGCGACTACGGGCGCGGCGCCAGCGGCAAGAAGCGGCGCGATGAGCTGCCGCTTCCAGAGCAAGACGGCGGCGCAGGCGCAAGCCGCCGTCAGCCACGCGCCGCGCGACTCGCTGAGGAGCAGCGCGGCGGCGTACGGGAACAGCGGCAGCAAGCGCAGCAGCGCGGCAGCCGTGCTTCCCGTTTCTGGCCGCTCCACTCCTACGCACCCATCTCCTACATTTACGCTTACCTTTTCACTCCCACGCTCCTCCTCTACGCACTTTGAGCCTGTATTGTTATTCCTCCGTCTCACCTCTACGCATCTTGACCCTTTCTTTTCACTCCCATGTCCCAACCTGGTATACTCTATCCCTGTCTTTTCATACTCTCGCCCAACACCACAACCTCCTGCTGGCGACACCCTCACACTCTTCTTAGGTCTTTCATAATAAGTAGCGGCAGCAAACAACCGCTCCAATAGAAAAACAGCCATCACAGCACCAAAGGCATTAGGATATTCCATCATCCCTGCTAATCTGGCACCTGTAATGCTTACTTCCGATGAATTGCTGTAGGCTATAGCGAAAGGTAACTCAAGCACCCCGCACACTGCCAGCAAAGCACTTATGCTTATGAACATGCCCAAAATAGACCACGCAGCAATGATAAGCTGACGCCCCACCCGATTCAATGCGCAAAAACAAACCAAAAATGCAAAGCTAGCATACAAGCCCCACCGTAATATTTCATTCATTGTTCCCTGTGCGGAAAGAGGTTCTCTTAGCCAATGAATCAGATAGAGTGATAGAACTATTAAAGGTGCAGTCAAAATTATTTTCAAAGCTCTATGTACTCCACTTGCTCCCCCTGCGCTACTTCCCCACTTGCCTACTCCAATGTACAAATAAAGCAAAACCGCAGAACACATCACAAACCATAGGGTCAGAAAGAGGTACATCTCCTCTGTAAAAAAAAATCCACGCAGCAAACAAGCTCCTGCTCCGGCTGCGATGACTAAGGCTGCACTAAAATATACGATTATTGAATCCAGTCTCCACTCTCTGTTAACGCTCCACATTTAGATACCCCTATATTCGTTAAGTTATCTCTATCCTTTCCACATTTGCCCTTCGCAAAACTAGAATGCAAAAAGGACGATACCTCTCCACGAAGGAGCTGTACCGTCCCAATTCTCATCAAAAAAGCTTTATAGTTGCAAACAGTACAACTAACCTCTGATATTCGTTACTTCGTCCTAATGTAATTGCATAATGTACAACTATTTTTGGAGAATCCCGCCAGATGGGGAGAATTGTTCGTTTTTAAGTGTACAGAGTGCAACTAATTCACAGTAAAGCAACCTCAGAGCGTATTTAGCTGCACAAAATACAACTTAACCAACTTACCGCTCCTAAAATGCGCGCTACCCCTGCACCGAACTTTCACTCGGAAGCAAGTCAGCACATACGCGCTCAAGGTAAGGTTTCGCCCCTATAAAATCACGGAATGCGGTGTATTCACGCCATTTGACGGAGTTATCACCACCCGAGCTTTTAACGGCGCGGATCAAAATATTCTTCGGTGTATTCTCCAGGTCGATGAATTCCAGCAGCTGGCTGCTATAACCCATCATATCGAGCAATTTGGCACGGATAGCATCCGTAGCCAAGGCAGAGAAACGCTCCTTAAGTATCCCATGCGACAGCATCGGACTCATTACTTCATTCTCAATCTGCGCGAACAATTCATGCTGACAGCAAGGCACAGACAAAATGACGGAGGCGCCCCAACGTATTGCTTTTTCGAGTGCAGCATCTGTAGCTGTGTCACAGGCATGAAGCGTTATAACCATATCTACCTGATCCAGCTCATCGTACTCGGCAATGTCACCCACAAGGAACTTCAGATGATCATAACCGATTTTCGCAGCAAGCTCATTACAATGCTCAATTACATCCGCTTTCAAATCAAGTCCAATAATATTAAGCTGCCGCTTCTTGCGGACGGTCAGATAGTGATAAAGAGCAAAGGTCAAATACGATTTACCACAGCCAAAATCAACAATCGTTAATGGCCGTCCTGTTGGCAGATCGGCAAGCACATCCTCAACCATCTCCAGGAAACGGTTGATCTGCCGGAACTTATCGTATCGCTTGGCCAGCACTTTTCCTTCTCTGTTCATTATGCCGAGCTCCACAAGAAATGGCACAGGTTCTCCATCCTCCAGCACATAACGCTTGCGGCGGTTGTGCGCTAGATCTGGCTCTTCTTTTTTACTTGGAGACTTGGTAAGGATGGATACTTTGAACTTCTTGCTAACCAGCACCTGATAATCCGCCTCCACCGTGCATAACAAGCCTTGTCGATATGATTCCCTAAATAAAAGAGTCATGTCCTCCGCTGCTAATTCTGCCGGTACGTTGCGATGTTCAACCTTAGTACCAATATAGGACGCAAACTGATAATGCAGCTTACCTTTTAGTTCGACAGGTTTAATCTGTACCTTCGTACAGGTCTCCCCTTTGTTACGCACTTGGCTTAAGGTAGCCATAATCAAGGTACGGTCATTAATCAGTTGTTCAATAAGAGCTTTTAAAGATTCCACAACGCACATCTCACTTTCGGGATTAAAAATGGAGAATCTATGTCTCCTAACCATCATCGTTCCATTATATCACGGCTCTACAAAAGTTATCCTAGGAGGGCTTCATATGAAGTTCACTACTAATTACGATCCATGCTTGGCCAGATATCTTAATCTGCTCTTTCCTGCGTGGTCAATGGTGCTCGATGGCGTAGAATAGCCAAAAAGGGGTATTCCTTAGGCTTCCGACTCCCTCCGAACTTCTGTGATCCGGCTCCATTCCTTCCATCCTTGTTCCACTTCATGGATAGGAAGCGAGCCTTGTTCCAACTCTTCCGGTGATTTAAGCAGTAGCCGTCTGTACAGCTCATCACCTTCCAGTGAGACATCTTCCCCCTGCTCCCATAGTCGATACAAACTGTCCTCCGCTTTACTATAATGTCCGATCGACTCCATATAAACTAGAAGCAGCCGTTCCGTCTTGGCTGGAAGACGATACGCTTTGACTTCCTCCAGAAGTTCATTAATATCCTCTGTCATCTGCAGCATTTCTCGATCAGCACCGTGCAAATCTGCGTACAAATATAAATGCAGTGCTCTCATACTTCTGAATAGTGCCGCGTCATGATCGCCATTTGCAGCATAAATGCTGCCCTCTTCCTTAAGCAGTTTGGCTACACCCTGAAGCTTATCTGACTCCAATACACCATTAAAACGGAACATATCTATAATATCTTCTACAGAAAGTGAATTTAAAAGACGTGAGTTCAGCGGAAAATGTCTGTTCAATAGCTCATCAATTTCCCATAAGGCTTCCGTTGTCTTCCGCTCTTGCTTCAGCGTTAGAACCTTGGCAACCATCGCTGTCATATCCTCAATCATTCGGACAATATAGTCTCTTCGGAACATGAACTTCCCCCTTCTCCAAACTATAACTGTGAAGCTTGTATTATATGTGCTTTATTCATTTATCTTAAACCATTGCACTACGCTATGCCACTAAAGCAATTATAGGAAAAAGAGGCAGCCCACGCCAGTTACTTTGACGTGGAGCTGCCTCTTTTTGAATTATTATTTCAGCGATCACGAATGGCTGTTAATACTAACCGATGCTTGGGCGAAATCCTTAATAACCTCAGCTAACCGTTCAGGAGCTTCAAAGAGGCTCATGTGGCCTGCTCCAGAAATCGTAGCTTGCGTTATATTTGGTTTATCCGAAGTAAAGGTGCGCTCCGGAGGAATCAGCCCATCCTGCTCGCCAGCAACAAGTAGTACCGGCAACGTGGTAGCTGTGATCACATCACGTCGATCTGGCCGCTCGCGCATGGCCAGTGCAGCTCCCGCTGCTCCTTGTGGAGGTGTTTTGTAACCAATTTCTTTGGCTCGCTCCAGCAGCTGCGGTGCTACAGAAGCGGTTGCTTTAGCAAAAATTCCTGGGACGAAACTGTCCACAAAAGGAGTAATGCCTTCATTTTGAATCCTGCTGACACTTTTCAATCGATTCTCCCGAGCTTCTTCACTATCCGGATATGCAGTAGAATGGATTAATCCGAAGCCCTTCAATCGAGAGGCATAACGCTGCGCGAACGAAAGTGTAATATATCCACCAAGTGAATGTCCCAGCATGGTGCATTCAGAGATTTCTAGTGTATCTAACAAGCCCAGAACATCGTCTGCCATTTGTTCAATAGTATAGGGTCCTAGTGGAGCCTCTGAAGCTCCATGACCACGTAAATCGGGAGCAATCACTCGGTAGTCGCTGCTTAAGATGGGAATGACTTGTTCCCAGTATTCAGCACTTCCACAAAAGCCATGCAGTAATACAATAACTTCGCCTTTCCCCTGATCACTGTAGCAAATATTGCTTCCGTCACAACGTACTCTTTCCATGGCTGCTTCCCTCTTTCCAAAATACTAAGATATATTAACTAATATCTATTATTAAGCAAAACAGCTCTCCTTGAAACCGGCATCCTATTCTTAACGCCCAATTCCAAACCCTTTTGCTGCTGCGGCGGCAATTTGTTCAGCCATAACCATAACTCTATGTAGTGGAGTCGTCTGCAGCGTCCGATAGGGCTTGGGACCGTTGATATCTACGATCGCCGCCAAGCTATAATGCCCCACTGCGGGAAGGCATACCCCCACCGATTGTGCTGGCTGAAGCGGCTCATTCGAAACGAAGTAATATCCAAGAGCTATTGGAGGTCCTAGGCAAGCATCCACAGCAATAATGATATGCTCAGATGGAATCTCAGCGACTCTGGCCACCAAATTATCTGCATCGCAAGGAGATGGCAACGTACCGATTACGTGCGGAAAGCCATATTCCAGAAGTTTGCTGCCTGTTAATGGACCGAGAGCATCACCTGTAGATCGATCCGTTCCGATACACAGAAACGTAACTTTCTTTGCTGAATGCAGCGCTGCAATTTCCATAAAAAAGAACACCAATCCTACATCGTCCATTTTGCTTCGTTTTCCGCTTCCCTGTTCTCTAATTGCCAATACCTTTCCTCCCTTCGATGATATTTTTGATTTCATGCCTTTAATTTAACATGATTTCTGTAGGCCCGACAAAAAAATGGTGATCAAGCTCACAATCATGGTAAAATACATGAATCAGTGTACAGAGAGGATGTTAATAACCCTATGGATTTAACACAACCTAGTCAGGAAAATGTTGAATATATGATCGAGGCCATCAAGAACAAGCTGAAGATGGCAAGTGCTGCTGCGATGCAAGCCTCCGCTTTTTCAGTAGATAAATATGAAGATATCTTCGATGTCTATGAGGTAGCCATGGGCAGCGATAGACTCAGTATTTCTCAGGTGGAAGCGCTCGTCTCCGAACTCGGCCGTCTACGTCAGAAATAATTGTTCTTCGTTTACAAAAAGAGCCGCTCGCTGCGTATCCGAAATGGATGCGCAGTGAGCGGCTTTTTTAAGTTCCTATTTCATGAAATGAAGCTGAAATTCTGTATCTGCATGACCTACCCGTGTACCACCATCATTGTAGATCACACCTGAAAATGTATTACGCAGCTTTTCCAAAGTATTCTTCTGACTGTATCCAATCTGATTTAAAATCCCCTGTACAATAAGTCCCCACTCTTCTTCTGATCCATCCAGAATCTTGAAGGCGATGCCCAGTCGCTCGCGGCGCAACCCGAAGCAATATACGCCCTTAAATCCACCCTTAGCAATAATATTTTCATCTTCCAAAAGGATTGAATCGAGTCGTCCAGACCCAGAAACCATCTCCGGATGAGCATTCATGGCCGCAGTGATCGTAGTGACCGCTTTGCGAGTAGCCTCGTCAGCAATTAAATCAGGATTAGCTAATTTCAAATATGCAGTCGCCAAGGCTGTCAAAGGCATGGCAAATACCGGCAGACCGCATCCGTCCGTACCTAGGCCAATACTGTCTGGTGCTACACCAGCCATATAAGCAATCGTATCTATAATCTCACGCTGAACCGTTTGCTCCGGCTGAGAGTATTCTTCAAGTGGTAGTCCTTTAAGCTTATTATACGATAAGATCCCCATGTGCTTGCCCGCACAGTTATGATAGAACTTTCTTTTGCCCGCGCCGCGAATGGCATTCTCTCTACTCGTATAATCCAGTGGATAGCTAGTGGCACATATCATTTGTTGCTCATCGATCCCAATCTTGGAGGAAATACTCTCTAGCGCTGCAACATGGTAGCTCTCTCCTCGGTGAGAAGCAGTCATTAGGGCAACCTCAGCGGGTGTAAAACCATAATGCTCCACAATTCCTCCACGAATGCCTGGGATAGCCTGAAGTGGCTTGGCCGCAGAACGGGTAAAGGATACAAACTCAGGATCACCTGCATAGCCCGTTACGTTCCCGTGTTCTCCTACGATAGCAATATGTCCGCTATGGACACATTCCAGCAAATCTGACCGATATTCTCGTACTAATACTGTTTCCATGGTAACTCTCCTCTTTTCTCTTTGCTGCTCTATAACTCACAAGGATTTATTAGGATTCTACATTTAATAAATGCTAGAAAATAACCCCGTGCTCCGGGGATTTTTTGTACATCACAAACTCCCTTAAGTGTTAGTTCCATGAGGAATTCTACTCCTATTTTCATCATTCTTCAATCCTCTCCACACCAAGAAGATTTTAGAAACCAGCTTTCAAATTAAAAAACCACTTCCACCTCAGATTCTTGCTCTTCTGAAAAGGAAGTGGTTTTTATGGAATTCAGTACTGCTGTAGAGTGGGAGCGCAAATCGAAATAACCCTTACTTGCACCCGCGGTCAGACCATCCACCAGGAAACGCTGAAGGAAAATGAACAGCAGCGTGACCGGAAGAGCGACCAGCACAGCTCCGGCGGCGAACAATGTGAATTCGGTCGAATTGCTTTGATTCACCATCCGGAAGAGCCCGACAGCGAGCGTTCTCGTCTCTTCCGTACGCAATACAAGGTCCGCGAATATGAAATCCACAAAGCAGCCATTAAATATCATAAGACTGGCATAGGTAAGCATCGGTTTGGACAGTGGGATCATTATAGAGAGAAAAACTTTCATATGGCTCGCCCCGTCCATCCGCGCAGCATCTTCCAGACTTTTAGGAATAGTATCAAAAAAACCTTTAGCCACAAGCACATTGGTGATAATCGCGCCACTGCTGTATACAAGCACAAGTGCCCAATGGCTCATCTCCCCTTTATTCATAAGTGATCAGACCTAACACGCATAGAAAAAGAGCATACAAAAAAGGTACAACCTCATTTGCACAAAGTGCCGAGGTTGTACCTTTTTTGTAACAGTGCCTTTAATTTGTTTGCGTATTAAGAAAAGTCAGGTTCGTTCGCCCTCATTCTATAATACCCATAATTTGGATTGCAATCAGAATATAGACCCAAATGGGGCGATTTAATAGCACTTTTCTTGTTTCCCCTTATATTTTCTCCTTTTTTCAACTACATACTAAATATTCCATATTGTGAATTCATGTGAAATAATCTCTTGCTTTAATCTTGAAGGGTATGATAAGATTCAGACAAAATTTAAAGGCAATGAAACCGCCAAGGGTTCAACCTCTGATTATCATGAGGTTAGCCCTTTTTTGCGTTTACAAGCCGCGAAGGGATGGAAATTGATTATGATTCAACAAGAAGCCGTTTATCATCGCATGGGGCAGAATTGGTCCTACGCCTACGATGAGTCTACACTGCATATTCGCATAAGAACTAAACGGGATAACGTGTCACAGATTGATCTTTTTTGCGGAGATAAATACGGTTGGGACAAAACCCATGAGGTTATTCCCATGCAGCACATGGCTTCTGACAGCTTATTCGATTATTGGCAGGCTGCGGTCCGTCCTGTTTATCGCAGACTCACTTACTATTTTGCACTTTATAACAAAGATGAGGTCCTTTATTATTTGGAAAAAGGCTTCTTCTCAGAGCCTCCAGCCATAATATATGAGGGCCTATTCGACTTTCCTTTCTTGAACCGTGAAGATGTACACTCCCCTCCAGCATGGGTGAAGGATGCAGTATTTTATCAAATTTTCCCGGAGCGTTTCGCAAATGGCGATCCTACTAACGATCCGGCAGATGTGCTAGATTGGGGCGGTACGCCGAGTCCCCGGAATTTCTTCGGAGGAGACTTGCAAGGTGTACTAGATCATTTGGATTATCTCTGTGAATTGGGCATTACCGCCATCTATTTCAATCCTCTGTTTGAGGCAACCACCAATCATAAATATGATATAAAGGATTATTTCTTGGTGGACCCTCATTTAGGAACCAACGCATTGCTAAAAGAACTTGTGGACGCCTGTCATTCCAAAGGTATCCGCGTCATTCTAGACGGTGTCTTTAATCATTGCGGCCATACCTTTCCGCCATTTGTTGATCTGCTCACCAATGGGCGCTCTTCCCGTTATGCCGATTGGTTTCATGTACGTGAGTGGCCACCACAAGTCATCGACGGAATTCCCACCTATGACACATTTGCATTCGAGCCTATCATGCCAAAATTCAACACTGAGAATCCTGAAGTCAAAGATTATCTGTTGAACGTTGGTCGTTATTGGATTGAGGAAATCGGTGTAGACGGTTGGCGGCTTGATGTCGCGAATGAAGTCTCACATACGTTCTGGCGACAATTCCGTAATACGATCAAAAGCATTAATCCAGAAGCCTATCTTGTAGGCGAAATTATGCATGATTCCTTGCCGTGGCTGCTTGGCGATCAATTTGACGCCGTTATGAATTATCCACTAACCAATATTCAGATTAATTTCTTCGCCCACGGACAAATCAATGCTGCACAATTCTCGCTATCGATTGCTACTATGCTAGCGAATTACCCGCAGCAAATTACAGAGGCCGCCTTTAATCTATTAGACAGCCATGACACAACTCGTTTCCTGACCCTTTGCGGTGGTGACATCCGGAGATTAAAACTGGCCGTTTTGTTCCAAATGACCTTTCAGGGAGCACCCTGTATTTACTATGGCGATGAAATCGGTATGGAAGGTAAATATGACCCAGATAATCGTAAATGTATGGAGTGGGACATCCAGAAACAGAACAGGGAACTGTTCGAATACTATCGCTGGACGATCAGTCTTCGTAAGTCGCATACTGCATTCCGTAGTAGCGGCTTTAAATCGCTGGAGATCCCGGACCACCCAAGGCTGCTTGTATATGAACGGTGGGACGAACACAGCCGCTTCTTAATCGTGCTCAACAATGAAGAGGTGTTAGTCGACGCCACCATTCCTGTGCCCGGGACGGACGCTATATGGGTAAACCTAGAGACGCAGAAGCGAACAGAAAAATTCACATCATTACTACATCTGAATCTGCCCGAATTCGGCTATGCGGTATTCCAAGCTGTTAATAAATAGTCCCTAACAAGAGTCTCTCGCCATCTACGCCTTGCTCATCAATTGTTTCAGCCTATACACCAAAGTTTAAATACGAAGTAAGATAACTTATAAGGAGTGATTGGTGATGAGTAACGTAGAACATAAAGTAGAGCATGAAGTAGAAAACGGAAGCAACTTTTTCAAAGGCATCTTTATTGGTAGCTTAATAGGTGCTGCAGCAGCCCTGTTATTTGCACCAAAGCCTGGTCGTGAAATGCGCAGTGATCTGTCCGATAAACTTACGCTTGCTACTGACAAAACCAAAGAAGTTGCTGGTGTCGTAACTGACAAGACCAAAGCTATTGCCACAACGGTAGGTGAAAAAGCAACCGATCTGGCTAGTACGGTTTCAGTCAAAGCTTCTGATATCTACACAACTGTCAGTGACAGCAAGCAGCAAATTGCCGCTACCCTTCAAGACGCAGGCAGCAAAATTGGTGACACTGTAAGTGAAGCCTCAAATAATGTAGCCTCTGATGTTAAAGACGCTTCTAAAGAAGTGGCTGATGAAGCCAAAGCATCTTCTAAAGAAGTCGCCGATGAAGCTAAAGATGCAAAAGAGGATGTTAAATCCTCCTATAAATCCAGTCACTAATCTTCGGTATAATACAGGATATCATACCATCCGACAACAGCCAGCTGTCCGCAGCTGGCTGTTGTTTAGTTATACCCTCTATAAAGTTTCATCTGATTGAATAGATCCTTAATGAATGCCCGTTCGGGCTACAGAAAGCAGGGTGCTCCATGGGAGAATCAAATCGCCAAACAAAAGCATATGAAATTGATGAACATCCTTTCGAATTACGGCATGAAGTCAAACGCTTAAACAATCGTCTGGATAAGATTGCTGACTCATTAGAAAAATCAGAATTTAAGGACATCCTTGATAACTACTCAGATCCAAAAAAAAGGATTATTACAAACTTGATGGCCGGTATATCCCGAGGTCTCGGACTATCTCTCGGAACGTTCGTAGTCCTTGGTGTTCTGGGCTACATTCTTAGCCTATTTCTTGATGTTCCCGTGATCGGTGAGTACCTAGGCGAGATCAAAAAGTACATCGATGCGAACAGCTAACAACTGGGCTATCTATCGCCCATCTATCACTGCTCCCCCCTTGTGGAACACAAATAAAGGACATGCTATTCTCCAGGCACGGAGAGAGGCATGTCCTTATCGTCGAACAGTAGAATTCAAATCCAGGTAATGTATATTACACATAAAGGAGCTCAATAGGATGAGTTGGCCATAATCTGCTTTAACTTCTCAGTGGCCCGCTTCTGTATCCGTGAAACACTCATCTGTGAAACCCCCAGCTTCTGAGCGATTGCCCGCTGGGATTGACCATCTTGGAAAGCTAGCAGCAACACTTGCTGCTCTTGCTCCTTCAATTGTCCTAATGCTTGCTGCAGATCCATTCGTTTCTCTACAGTCTCGTAATCGTTCGCATCAGAGCTGATAAGCTCCCCTAGCGTAGCTCCAGTCTCCTCTTGGGAAAGCGGTGAATCTAGAGATACGTAATGGTAACATTCTCTGCCTGCCAGTACTTCTACAGTTTCTTCAACAGACAGATCAAGATAATGAGCGATCTCATCGACCGCAGGAGAACGCTCAAACTTCACTGTAAGTTCATCAATCGCGTGTTGAACAAGCGCTCCTTTTTCTTTAATCCGTCTAGGAACCTGTATGTACCAAGATTTATCACGTAAATAATTCTTCATATGTCCAATCATGCTTTTCATGGCGTAGGGCTCAAAAGGGATTCCGAGACTGATATCATATTGCTGCAGTAACCGGATGAGCGCCATTTGCCCGACCTGATATAAATCCTCATACAAGTCGGGGCGATTACGGGAAATTTTCCCAGCAGCCATTTTCACCATAGGCTCATATTTCTGTATCAGCAACGTCGCCTGATCGTTATCCTTGGTCTGCTGATACTCCCAAATTTGGGTGACTGCTTCATTCATGGACTCGGGGGGAGTCACTTTGTCACTCATACTTTCTCCTCGCTAAAATTAAGGTGCTTCTTCAAAGTTACCACCGTCCCTTTTCCGGCTTCACTTACGACACTAACGTCATCCATCAACGCTTGCATTAAGTAGAACCCTAACCCGCCAATCTGAACGTCACTTAACTCCTTATCGTGCAGTGTCATACGTTCATTAGACTTGTCCAAGCCGTCAAAGCTCTCCCCTTCGTCTTTGACTGTAATGGATAAGGAGCTTTCTTCTACCTCAAAAATAACATCTACCACTCCGTCTTTTTGGCCATAAGCATATAATACTGAATTGTTACACGCCTCTGACACTGCCACTTTCATGTCTTCTATATCCTCATAGGTGAAACCCATTTTCGAGGCAATGCCGTATAAATTCAACCTAACAATATCCACATACTCTGCGCTAGCAGGCAACTGAAGAATTACTTTTTGCACATCATCACTCATTCTTTGTTCTATCCTTTCCTAGTGGGAATTCTCTTGGGAGGCAAAAAACTTGGAAATACCAGTCATGTCAAACAGCTTCTGAATTTGTGGAGGAACATCCTCAACCATAAACTTAACGTCCATTCCTTGTCTTGATTTCAGGATCGAAAGTAGAATACCAATCCCTGTGCTATCGATGTATTTTAATTCTTTTAGATTAATAACTAAATCTAGTTTGGTATCTCCCACAAGTGGCTCCATGACCAGGCGGAAATCGGAAGCAACTGATAGATCAAGTTCACCAATCAGGAAAACTGTGCATACATTCCCTTTGGTTTCTGTCTTAGCATGGAACTTGTTACTTTTATGCGTATTCATTAGACGATCTCTCCTGAACAAATATTTTCTATACTAATAACCTTAATAACATATCTTTGAATCAGATAACGTTAGAAAACGGATTGGTAAATACTAGATTACGCCTGGAAAACAGATATATCAGGTTCTACTAATACATTGTCGTTGCTAGAATATCGAGAAATAATTTGTTTTATACTACTCATCTTCAGCGGTTTGCTGATGTAATCATCCATTCCAGAGGCCTTACAGCGATTCTGAATCCCTTCCATGACGTTCGCCGTCATTGCAATGATAACGGTCTTCTCGGCAGAAGGACCGCCCTCTCGACGAATTTGAGCGGTCGCCTCCAAGCCATCCATCACTGGCATTTGAAGGTCCATAAAGATAAAATCATAAGGATGTTTAATCGCCATCTCCACAGCCTGTTGACCATCTTCAGCCATATCGGCCGCATAGCCCAGCTTATCCAGCATGCTGACCATTAGACGCTGATTAATCGGATGGTCATCCACAACAAGGATTCTACTTCTCCCCTCTTGATTGGGAACAGGATGCGTGGATTCCTCTTCTTGATATCCACCTATCAAATCTTCTCCTGGCATAGATGCCTGAATCGTAAAGATAAAAGTGGCTCCTTTTTCCTCCATCGATTCTACCCGAATTTCTCCGCCCATCATTCCGACAAGAGATTTACATATAGCTAGTCCCAGACCTGTTCCCCCATATTTCCGTGTCATGGAAGAATCAAGCTGCGAGAAGGGCTCAAATAATCGGTCACATTTCTCCGGAGAAATGCCAATCCCCGTATCCATAATTGTGAACTCAACTTCCATTTTATGATCCGCTACGCTCTTAATCGAGGCGACTAGATAGACCCCACCTTGATTTGTGAATTTAACTGCGTTAGCGATCAGATTAATTAAAACTTGGCGTAAACGAGCCATGTCCCCATATAAAAGTCGAGGCAACTTCTGATCAATAAAATAAGCAAGCTCCAGGTTCTTCTTTCCCGCTTCTATCGAGAAGAGGCTAAACACCTCTTGAATACAATTTCGAAGTTCAAATAAGTGCTCTTCAACTTCCATTTTTCCGGATTCCATTTTAGTAAAATCAAGAATGTCGTTAATTACCGTAATCAACGTGTCCGCACTTTTCCGAATGATCTCCGAATATTCCTTTTGCTCAGAAGTAAGATCCGTCTCCATTAATAGATCGATCATGCCAACTACGCCGTTCATAGGTGTACGAATTTCATGACTCATCATGGCTAGAAATTCCGACTTTGCTTTCGAGGCAATCTCCGCCTCTTCTTTTGCCTTGATAAGCTCACTATTAATGATTTCCAGTTCTTTCGTCTTTTGCTGCAGCAGCATGGTTTGAGTCTGATGCTTCTTGCTCGTGATGTACATTTCGACAAAGCCTTGTATCTTAGAGTTCAAAATTTGTGGAATGAAAGGCTTGACCATATAATCAATAGCCCCTGCCGAATAGCCCGCGAATAAATGATCCACTTCTTTGCTATTGGCAGAGATAAAAATAATCGGAATTTCCTTCGTTTTCTCTCTGGCCTTGATCAATTTTGCAGTTTCAATTCCATCCATACCGGGCATCTGTACATCTAGTACAATGACAGCAAAATCATACCTTAACAAACAGCGCAACGCTTCTTCACCGGAGGTAGCTTTAATTAGCTCGTAATGCTGGCTCTCAAGCACTGCCTCCAGCGCCAGCAAATTTTCAGGACGGTCGTCTACTAGTAGTATATGAATTGGTTCTTGAAACCCCATAGGACCACCCTCCCACATGCGTTATTTTATGTTACGGTATATTTTCTCCACTCTGTCTAAAGATTCATAGCAATCGCTATATTTCGTAAAATGAATGGACTCCTTAGAACCCAGAACAAGGATTCCAAAGCGACTTAGGCTTTCATGAAACAACCCGTGAACATGATCACGAAGCTCATCATTGAAATAGATCATTACATTTCGGCAGAGAATAACATTAAATTCATTAAATGAAGTGTCAGTAGCTAAATTATGCTCAGCAAAAATAATGTTTTTGCGCAAATAAGGTTGTAAAATAACTGAGTTATACTTCGCAGTATAGTACTCGGAAAATGCCCGAGTACCTCCTGCCTCCAAATAATTCTTTGTGTATTGCTTCATTCTGCTAATATCATAAACGCCTTCCTTAGCCTGCTGTAGAGAACGCTCATTCATATCTGTGGCATAAATTCGAGCCTTATCATAAAGCCCTTCTTCATGAAGCAGGATGGCCATAGAATAAACTTCTTCCCCAGTGGAACATCCGGCATGCCAGATACGAATATAGGGATAAGTTCTTAACAAAGGAACTACCTTCTGGCGAAAAGTTAAAAATAATCCCGGATCCCTGAACATTTCAGTAACAGGAATAGAGAGACTGTAGACTAATCGCTCAAAACAAGCTCGATCATGTAGAACCTTCTCTTGCAGCGCGGATATGGTGAGTACGTTCTCCGCATGAACATGATGCCAGATGCGTCGTTTTAATGAAGGCAACGCATAATTCCGGAAATCATAGCCATATAAACGGTGTACCCCATCAAGAAGCAGCTCAATCTCAATCTGCTCCAGTTCGTCACTTCCCGCCAGAACGGGTTGCTCCTCATATCCGTGTTCTATTGCTTTCATTGTTATCCCGTCCCCTTATCCACACGCCGTACTTTTGAAGAATGGTTTTTTGTTAGTTCTTTTAAAGTATTACCCCAATATTAAGGTTACGAATACAGCCAGACTCGCATTAAAGATAGAAGTTGACCTGTTGCGATTGGCTTCTTCATATAGTCAGAGGCTCCAGCTTCAATGCATTTGGCACGATCCTCTTTCATAGCTTTGGCGGTCAGCGCAATAATAGGTAGTTTCTGATACTGCGGCATCTCCCGGATCCGGCGCATAGCCTCATATCCGTCCATTTCAGGCATCATCATATCCATTAGCACAAGATCAAAATCTTCTTGCTCTACCAGCATTTCCAGCGCTTCGCGTCCATTCTCCGCAAACTTCACTTCCATGTGATACTCTTCCAGTACACTGGAGAGCGCAAAGACATTGCGAATATCATCATCGACGAGCAGTATTTTCTTCCCTTCGAACAATTCTTCTTTATTATGAAGCTTCTGCAAAATTTTACGTTTATCTTCCGGAAGATTGGCTTCTACCCGGTGCAAGAACAACGTCGTCTCATCCAGTAGTCGTTCCGGAGAACGAACATCCTTGATAATTATGGATTCAGCATACTTGCGGAGCTGCATCTCTTCTTTGCTATCTAAATCCTTACCTGTATAAATAATAATAGGAAGGTCATTTAATTCCTCATCATCACGAATCTGATCCAGCAGTTCAAAACCGTTCATATCCTCAAGCATCAAATCTAAAACCATACAATCATATCTCTGCTTCCGCAGCTCATTCAGTGCCTCCCCGCCAGTTGAAACTGCGGTTATAGCCACATCGTCGTGACCGATCAATTCCATGATAGAACGACGTTGAATCTCATCATCCTCTACTATCAGCAAGTACTTCAAAGTACTGGAGGTGTAGTTCTCGATTTGCGAGAAAGCTCGCTCTAGAGCCTCTTTAGAAGAAGGTTTTCTTAAATAAGCCATCGCACCCATCATAAGTCCCTGCTTCACTTCATCATTTACAGAGATGACATGGACAGGGATATGGCGAGTCTGTGATGCACTCTTTAGTTCTCTAAGGATGGTCCAGCCATCCATAACCGGCAGCTGAATATCAAGAATAATCGCATCAGGTAAATAAGTCTTCGCCATCTGCAGTCCGGT
Organism: Paenibacillus pseudetheri; assembly: GCF_924513355.1. NCBI lineage: Bacteria > Bacillati > Bacillota > Bacilli > Caryophanales > Paenibacillaceae > Paenibacillus > Paenibacillus pseudetheri. The sequence continues at coordinate 48,227 of NZ_CAKMAB010000026.1, read as the reverse complement.
ATCCCCTTGAAGGGCTACCAGTCCTTTGAAGTTGCGGTCATGAGCCATATCCAGCAGTATTTTTGCGAAGCTCTCATCATCTTCAATAATAAGCAGAACCTTATCATTTGCAGTCAATTGATCCCGATCATCATCGATCACTATTTGCGGGATAGGTGTATGGGCCTGCGTTGGTATAAGGGTTGGAAGTATATCTCCAATATATCCCTCGAAGGTTACATCTTCCCTAGAAGCAGCAGCTTCTATTACTGCAGATTGCTTAATATAATTCCCTCTAACCGGCAAATACATAGTAAAGGTACTACCTTGGCCCTCACGGGATTCCAGCACAATAGCTCCACCCATTAAACGTGCTAACTCTCGGCTAATGGACAAGCCTAAGCCTGTCCCCCCAAATTTACGGCTGGTAGTTCCATCCACCTGTTGGAAGGCTTCGAACACAATATCAGTTTTGTCTGCCGGAATACCAATTCCGCTATCCTTCACAGCAATAGCAATATATTCAACTTCACTTGGCAGATCTAGCGGAATAAGATTGTCATCTGCTTGGCTAACCGAGAACTCAATAAATCCTTCCATCGTAAATTTAAAGGCATTAGAAAGCAGATTTCTTAGCACCTGCTTCAACCGATGACCATCGGCTATGACACTATCAGGCAGTGGCTCGTTAAAGGTAATTTTTAAAGAAAGTCCCTTTTTGTCCGCTTGCGGAGCAAAATTCTGCTTCACAAAGTTCTTCAGCTCCGTTAATTTAATTTCTTCTTGGTTCAGTTCCATTTTGCCAGCATCAACCTTGGACAAGTCCAAAATCTCATCAATCATCTTAAGCAAGTCTGCACCTGACATATAAATCGTATGTGCAAATTCAACCTGTTTCACTGACAAGTTGCCATCCTTATTCTCCGTTAGTAGCTGAGATAGAATCAAGAGACTGTTGAGTGGAGTTCGCAATTCATGAGACATATTCGCCAAGAACTCTGATTTATATTTACTAGTAACGGATAATTGCTTGGCCTGTTTCTCTAATTGAATTTTTGCATGCTCAATTTCGCCTTTCTTCTCTTCAACCTCCTGCACTTGTTCCTCTAAAGCGCGGGTCTTGGAAATAAGTTCCGTATTATAATGCTCCAGTTCTTCCTGCTGGCGCTGAAGCAATTCTTCCGAACGTTTAAGTGCATCCGTCTGCTCTTCCAAGTTCTCATTGGAACGACGCAATTCCTCTTGCTGAGTCTGTAATTCCTCCGACTGACACTGCAGCTCTTCCGTAAGAGCTTGTGAATCACGCAACAATTTCTCCACGGTCAAACGTCGGCTAATATTATTAAAAATAATGCTTAAATTATTAGCGAGTTGTTGCAGCAAATCATTTTTCAAACTGCTAAAAGGCTGGAATGAAGCAAATTCTACTACGCCTAGCAGTTCGTCTTCAAAAATAAGCGGATGGATAGAAATATATCCAGGTTGCTCATCCACGAATCCGGACTTAACGGATGAATAGTCTTCAGGAGCCTTCTCCAGTCTTATCGGGTGCATATCGAGCGCACTTTGTCCTACAAGCCCTTCTCCAATCACAAACCCGTCCTTAGGTTTCTTATCATTATCTACTGCATAATATCCACTGCTTCGTAAAAAATCAGGACGATTGGCATCTTTTAAATATACAGCTCCGAACTGTGCTCCCAGCACAGGGGTAAACTCATTGATGAAGGTCTGTGAGACCTGATCCAAGGAGCTAACACCTCGCAATAGTTCCGTCACCCGAGCAACATTCGCATTCAGCCAGGATTGGTCATTCTGCGCTTGCGCATAGGCCTGTTCCATTTGCTGCTTCTGTTCAAGATCTAAAGCCATCTTCTTAAAGACAAGAGCAACCTCACCAATTTCATCTTTAGTAGTAACCTTTATACGCTGTATGGCCCTCACTCTACCGTTGCCAAAGCTGGTAATCATCATCGAAACGACATTAAGCCCCCGAGTGATGCTTGGGATGATCCATAGAACCACTCCAAGTCCGAGAAGTAAGCCCATAATCATCATTAGAACTACCATCTGAGTCGAACTTTTATAAGCTTCGTTGGCCTTCGTACTCTCTTCATTCATAATAAAAGCATTATAATCAGAGAGAATGTTCAGAGCGTTTAACACGGCATTCTGAATCGCTTGTCCCTCTGTGTTGGAATACGTGCTAGCATTCTGAAAATAACCAGCCGATATCAGTTTCAATACCTTTTCCTGATAATTTAAATAAGTGGTGTACGTACCATCTATTTGACTAACTATTTGCATTTCTTCAGCGCTAGTCATCGACGCCTTTATTTTCTCGTAGTGCTCATTCGCTTTAGTAATCTTTTTATCAATCTCATTCTTTTGAGATTCTACCGATGATGCATCTTCACTTAACATGGTCGTGGTCAATATTCGCGCCATATCATTGACTTCTCCACGCATCCCCGAAGAAGACCGCCCCTTCATATATCTATCCTGATACCCTTCCAGTTGGTTATTCATATAATTTAAGCGGTCGTATCCTATCATCGTAAGTGCAAGCATAATTGCTAACATGGCACTGAAGCCAATTAAGAGTTTAGCCTTTATCTTCATTCTCTATCTGTTCCCTTCTTCAGTGAGATCCACACAATACACTTATCATCATCACGCTCTTTAGGAACCTCAACATTGAAAAAAGCAGTTCGAATAGCTTCTTCGTTCCACTCATGTTCAACATTTAAATGTTGAATCATAAATTTTAGCTGCTCTTCTTGTTCGCCCTCAACCAGTTCCAATAGACCATCTGTATAAAGAACTAGATGCCCTTCATCTTCATAGGTTAAGCTCTGTGGCTGAATATCAATCCGTTCAAACAGACCTACTGGGTGACAGTTACTTTCCAGCATGACTGGAGTCTTAGCCACACCTTCAAAAAATAGCGCAGGTGGATGCCCGGCGTTGACATAGTCAATACGTTTCATACGGGTATCTATCACAAGATAAATGGTCGTAAAGTAGTATTGGATCAACTTTTTCTCAATATAGAGCTGGTTAAACCTTCGATTGAGCTCCTGTATTACCTTTTCCGGCTCTACATACGTAGTTACCGTGTCCTTTAGTACAGAAGCAAGAAACATACAAAAAAGAGATGACGATATTCCGTGTCCCATAATATCCAGCAGGATCACACCGTATCGGCCATCACCAAGAGGGTACCACGCATATAAGTCACCGGCGAGCTCAGAGGATGGCTGATAGATGGCATTGACCTCAAAATTCTCATCCTGAAGTGGCAGGCTCAACACAGCATTCTGAACCAGTGCTGCCAGTCTCAACTCCTCCTGAATCCGCTGATCTCGTTCCTTATGCCAATCTTTCTCTCGCTTCAGTCGAAGTGCGAGTCGAATTCGAGCCATCAGCTCCACTTTATTAATAGGTTTTGTAACATAATCTACTGCACCTGCATCCAGTGCTTCTGCCAGCTTCTTGGAATCACCAACAGCTGTAACCATTATTATTGGAATATCCTTAAGGTGTTCGTATTGCTGCACAACACGACATGCCTCGATTCCATCCATTTCCGGCATCATCATATCCAGTAAAATCAGATCGATATCTGACATCCGAGGACGTCCATCTCCACTCACAGAACCGATACCCAACCGTGTAAGCATCTCTTTCGCAGAGGATGCGGTTACGAAATTTCGGTAATCTTCTTTTTTCAGGATTTCACGGATAATGATAACATTAGTCGGATTGTCATCTACGATTAAGATTCTCATCATCTTCACCTCACACGAATAGTATTACGAACGTAAAATTCTGCGACTCATTACCTATATCATACGCTATTTAAATGTGTTATTTCTATTTTTAATATGTGTAAATATAGTAATAGGTTCATTTACGCCTTCAGCAAAGTAACCTCCCGAACCACTACATGTAGTGGTTCGGGAGGTTACTTTATGGTAAATACAGCTCCTGATTATTAACCAAAATGATCAAAAGTGAAACATATTAAGAAGAGATACTATCAAATAAATCAATACCTTCAAATTCACCTGCCAAATTTCGATATATTTTGAGCGCATTGTTTCCTCTCATATATACATCACCATCTTCGGCAATAAAATACGGTTTACCTAAGGTCGATTGCACATTATCCTTCACGGGATCAATTCCCACCCCATCTACCTGTAGACCGAACTGCTGTGCTTGAGAAGGTGAGACATGCACATACAGTACAAACCCCTCACCAACACCCACTTTCACATCTGCGTATTGGTACTCCTCTGTCCCTTGCAATGGATCATTTGTTACCGCAAGCGGATTGCCCTTAGCCAGAAGCAATTCTTCCTTCGAAGCATATAAAGCAACGCCTTGCAGTGAATCAAACCGATTTATAGAAGGGCTCGTTTCTGAGGAATGTTCAAATGTAAGAACTGTCTTAGGCTGATCACTAAAAGTCGAGATAGGCGTCAACTGTGGAGACGCATCAAAGTATGGGGAAAGTAGACTAAACAAAAGAATGATAATGTTCATGTTGTTATCCCACCTTTCTTATCTGCAGCCGCCATTTACAGAGGACTTGCTGCCTTAACTTTAATGACGGAATTTTTTCCAAAGAGTTGCAGCTACATCTACACTTTTTAATACAGCAGCTATTTTCCCCGGTGCTTTCTCGTTATTAACAGCATCATAGGAGTTTACCGTACGTTCCTCAGCTGGAGTCAGTGGAGCTTCTTTTATGGATACCCCCTTACGTTTCTCCCTCAGTTCATGTGATTTACGATATCTCTCAATCACAGTTACTGAAACTTGCTTAACGGTTAAGGTCAACTCATTCATAACTTCTCCCAAATTCTTCACAGAATCTATGACAGGATCAATCTTCTGAATTTTATTCTGTACATCAGCGGTAATTTCATTTGCATGTCTGACTGTAGTCTTCACTTCATAAGTCAGTTCATCCATCGTCTTCTGCACTTCCACCAAGGTCTGGCTTACCTTGTCGAGTGATTCCTTCGCTGACTGCAAAGTCTTAATTAGAAAGAAAACAAGTATTGCGAATGCGATAGCAACGAGAGCTACACTAAGTTCAATGATCATATTCATAACCCCTTCCAAATCTCATAAATAGTGGCTAATCCGCCTTGTATACTGCATAGTTACCCCTACTACAATATGCCGAAACAATCTGTCGAGCGTTGTCAAAACTCCCTGCTCCCCTTTGTTTCAGAATCAAAGTCCCCGTTTATACAATGATTACAAATCAAAAAAAGGATAGGTGATATGTAATGTTAAAATGGTCCGCAATTCTGCTCGTTGTAGCTGTAATCGCTGGTATCTTTGGTTTCTTCAATCTTGTAGCAGCCGCTGCAGGTCTTGCGAAGATACTATTCTTCGTATTCTTGGTTCTGTTTGTTGTTTCCCTCTTCACGGGACGCAGAGGTAAATCAATGTAGCCTCCTCCCATATCTATCCATATATCTTATTCATCATGCAGAAAGTATAGGTCATTCCCACACAGATGTCACTTGAGAAAATAAGAAAAAGTTTTGAAGTTAGATCATAATGAGGAGGAATTTAACATGAAAAAATTCACCAGCATTACAGTTGCCTTGGGACTTATGGGTTCTATAGCAGCTACAGCATCAGCCGCAGAGGTAACAGGGACAACTACAGATTCTCCGACCGCAACTGGAAGCACTTACACAACATCTTTTGAAACGATCATTACCCCATCGGATATTACTCCAGCCACACCACAAATTGTTCTAACCGAAAAAACAGCTTTTCACTTTTCAGTTGGCAGTATGATTCCCGCAGGCTGGCTTAGCGCTCAAACGCTTGATACCACAGGTGAAGTGATTACGGATACTTGGGGCAATGAATGGAGAGAAATTTACACATGGCTAGGAAAAGCGTGGGTAGAGGTTCCTGTTGCTGCCAATGTAATTATGTAATTAGTACGAAAAGATGATAACAAGCATAAACACCTTCGGCGTCCCTATAAGGACGGCAAGTGATTAAGCGAGAAATATAAGGAAAATTTATAGCACGGAACATATAAATTCTTATATTTACAAAAAGCTACCCCCTCAGTAGATCATTCTACTGAAGGGGTAGCTTTTTGCGTTTACGCCGCCTTTGTTCACCCGTCACAAACATGCGATGCTTCCGCTTCTGTATACCTATATAATTATCGGATGACCGATCCCCCGAAGAGGAAACGATTCGTCCAAGAAGCGCTTAATTTATCTACTTTCACCCCGCCTGAAGCTACGGAATACGTATGGATAATTTGTCCATCTCCTAGATACATAGCAACATGCGATATTCTTGCCTTAGATTTGTCGATCCCTTCATACGCTGAAGCGGAGTTTCCTTTATAATCCATAAAGAACATTAGATCGCCGCGTTTCAAACCGGAAGTAGACGTAACTACCGTACTATTCGATTTCACCCAATCTCCCTGTTGACGGGAATCAGCAGGCAGTTTCAGATTCACAGCGTCCATGAAAATTTGCCGGATAAAATCAGAACAATCGAAGGTGCTTGTATCATATCTGCTGGATCCAAACTCATAAGGTGTCCCCAGATAGCCCATACCTGACGAGATTACACTCTCGATTTGGGCAGAAGCCCCAGGTGTAGAAATAGGTGGTACTGGTGCTGGCGGCGTTGGTGCCGGCGTTACCGTCCCAGTCCCCCCATTATTAGCGAACGAAGTATATTGGTCACTTGAACTTATATATCCAATGCTACCATCAGAGGTTTGAATTTGATACCAGGAGCTGTTCGGCTGTGCCAGAAGCTGTACTTGTTCCCCCTTCTTCAGAAGTCTCAGTACTTTTCCGCTGGTAGAAGGAGCAGTTCGAAGATTCACCCCGTACTTTATGGTTCCCATTTGTGCTGATGGTGCTGTTTCTGTACCTACTGAAGATGAATTTACGCTGATATACTTATCATCTGTACTCGTATAGCCCACGGATCCATCCGCTGCTTTTACCTGATACCAATAGCTATTCGGTTGTGCCACAATCTGCACTTGATCTCCCTTTTGCAAATACTTCACTACTTCTCCACTTGTAGAAGGTGTACTGCGAAGGCGAACACTCACCTCGATGACCGCTGTTTGACCGGCTGCTGCTGCCATAACTGAATTTGATGGACTTGAGGCTGCTGCTGCATTTCCAGGAGCAGATACTCCTAAACCTGCAACAATTGCAGCTGAAACCAATAAGGATGCTGTTAATTGCTTATGTGATTTAATCATACGTTCCCCCAATACCATGATGAGATTTCAACAAAGGTATGTACTACATTCCTTCATGCCCTCATTATAGGCTTGCCCGGGATTTGGAACATGCTCCAAATTGCACATATAATCATGCCACTTTATGGTAAAGAACAGGACTAAAGTCTTGATTCCTCCTTAAATATGTTTGTTTTTTCCTTAAAATAGAATTTTTCGCCGAATTTAATCTTTAGGTTCCACATGCACCTGTACATTCATAATATTATGTAGCTTGCTCATTCTCTCTTCAATGGAGTCACTGATCCTATGACCTTCCACCACTGTAATATTCGCGTCTACCTCCACTACAACATCCACGTGTACATGATTCCCGTGAACCCGTGCCTTCACATCTTTAATCCCCTCTACTCCCGGCGTTCGAGCAATCGTACTACGTAGATCCATCAATCTATCTTCATCAAAGCCATCCGTAAGCCGGTAGGTCGAATCACGAAAAATATCCCATGCCGTCTTAGAGATAATCAGTCCGACAACCACTGCCGCCGCAGAATCAATCCATGGCAGTCCAAACTGAGCACCTACAATCCCAACAGCAGCACCTATACTAACCATAGCATCCGAAAAATTATCTTTCGCTGCTGCCATGAGTGCACTACTATTTATCTGCTTAGCCAGCCTTTTATTGTATATGTATACTCCCATCATTGCTACTGCACACACTAGAGCTACACCAGCAGACCATAGCTGCGGTGTTTCCTTTGCGCGATCAAAAAAGGACCGCACCGCCTCCACAATCACTTGAATACCTACAACCGCCATAATAAAAGAAGCCAACAATGCAGCTACTGTCTCTGCCCGAAAATGTCCATAAGCATGGTCAGAGTCAGGTGGTTTCCGCGAAATCTTTAGACCAACCAACACGGCTGCAGATGCCACGATATCAGTTAAATTATTGACTCCGTCCGCGACCAATGCACTAGAGGCGAATAGATAACCGCTAACCAGCTTGAATGTCGATAAAATGAGGTAAGCCGCTATGCTAACCCAAGCGCCACGCTCGCCTTTACGTATATCTTCGTAAATATCAACCATTTTGGCTATCTCCTCGTTTTCTGTTTTGTTAGAAAAGAATTCTTTCAATTATTCTTGCCCTTGTAGCAGCATTTAAAAACAATTAGAATAAAGTGAAGGACTTGCTTCAAAGGAGGTTATCATAATGAGCGAAAACAATGAAAAAGGAAAAATCAATTTAGCTGAAGCTATCCGGCAAAAGCTGGAGCAGAAGAAACAACAATCTTCCTCCAAACCCGGATCAACTTTTCAGGCCGGATCCGCTAAACCACTAAAAAGTCAGAATAACAAAAAGCCTAACAACCAACGCCGTCGTACCGGCGGATCCTAGTACTATTTTATAAACATAAAAGGCTGCGTATCCCTCAGGGACAACGCAGCCTTTTATGCTAATAGCCACACACGTTGCATAGCCCCCGATATTCAAAAGTAATTAAGGTTGCGACTGACTATAGGGAATTCCTCCCTATAAATACCTAGATTTTGCTTAAAAAAGGTACATATACGGAAAACCTCCCTATAAAAGTGCGTAAAGCAATCGTTTCGATATAAAATCGGCACATTATAGGGAGGAATTCCCTATAGCACATCCGTAGGAACTGTTCTAATCATAATATAGGGATCAATTCCCTATATTACTAAATATAAAGAGCGAAACTTATAATATTCTTGCATTTTAAATAAAACAGCTGCCCTTATCTCATCGGATTAGGACAGCTGTTTCAATTTATACTTCTACAGGATACATGCGTTGGCGCATTTCCTTAATTTCAGGATTCTCTAAATACTCATCGTAAGTCATCGTGCGATCAATTACACCTGTAGGTGTGATCTCGATGATACGGTTAGCAATCGTTTGGATGAACTGATGGTCATGGGAAGTAAAGAGAATAGTCCCGTCGAAATCGATCAGTCCGTTATTCAGTGCCGTAATGGATTCCAGATCCAAGTGATTGGTAGGCTCATCGAATACAAGCACGTTCGCGCCGTTCAACATCATCTTCGCCAACATACAGCGAACCTTCTCGCCCCCGGACAGTACACTTGCTTTCTTCAGTGCTTCTTCTCCGGCGAATAGCATCCGTCCAAGGAATCCACGCAGGAACGTCTCATCCTGATCTTTAGAATACTGACGCAGCCATTCTACGAGATTCATGTCCACGCCATCGAAATAGCTGGAATTGTCTTTTGGAAAATAAGCTTGAGTTGTAGTGACTCCCCATGCATATTCACCCATATCCGCTTCTTGCTCACCCATGATCACATCAAACAGAAGTGATTTAGGCTGGGAATACGGACCCACGAAAGCAATCTTATCACCTTTGTTAACTACAAAGTTGATTTCATCAAGAACCTTCTCACCTTCAACCGATTTGGTCAATCCGCTGATTGTCAGAAGCTGCTTACCTGCTTCACGTTCAGGTTTGAAGTTGAGGAACGGATATTTACGGTTAGATGGACGAATGTCATCCAACGTAATTTTCTCAAGTTGTTTCTTACGAGAAGTCGCCTGTTTAGACTTGGAAGCATTGGCCGAGAAACGCTGAATAAAGGCTTGCAGTTCCTTGATCTTGTCTTCTTTCTTCTTGTTCGAATCACGCTGCAAGGCTTGAGCAAGCTGACTGGACTCGTACCAGAAGTCGTAGTTACCAACGTACATCTGGATTTTGCCAAAATCAATATCAGCAATATGCGTACATACTTTGTTCAGGAAGTGACGGTCATGGGATACGACGATAACAGTACCTTCATAATCCATAAGGAAGTTCTCTAACCAGCCAATCGATTCTAGATCCAAGTGGTTGGTAGGCTCATCGAGCAGGAGGTTATTTGGACGGCCAAACAAGGCTTGTGCCAAGAGTACCCGTACCTTCTCATTGCCGCTCAGTTCGGCCATTTTCTTATCATGCAGTTCACGCATAATACCAAGACCGATCAGCATAGCCGCCGCATCCGGCTCTGCATCCCAGCCATTAAGTTCTGCAAATTCGCCTTCAAGCTCACCGGCACGTAGACCATCTGCTTCCGTGAAATCAGACTTCGCATAAAGCGCGTCTTTTTCTTTCATGATTTCATAAAGACGAGTGTGACCCATAATTACTGTTTCAAGTACTGGAAATTCATCGTACTCGAAATGATTCTGCTTCAGAACTGCAAGGCGTTCACCTGGTGTTATATGAACATCACCCGTGTTCGCTTCAATCTCCCCAGACAGAATTTTCAGAAAGGTTGATTTACCAGCACCATTGGCACCAATCAAACCATAGCAGTTACCAGGGGTGAATTTTATGTTTACATCTTCGAAGAGAGCTCGTTTTCCGTAGCGGAGTGTTACGCCGCTTGTGCTAATCATTACGCATTACCATCCTTTTCACTTTAGGGTTTCGGCTCATTATAGCATAAAATCAGTGCAAAAATCCCGTGAAATAGGCATTTAAGCTGATCTCTCTCCTACGAAAGTTATTCCAACTGTTTTACGGCGACACCTTTTAAGGAGGAATTTTTTCAATTATTCCCCAGATATGCGATTCTCCGGTTGTACGACCAATGTTTCTCCATAACCGAGTGTACGAATTCTTTCCTCCGAAATCGCGTGTTTAACTCGGGCGCCCTCCATGCGATCCAGTGCTTCCCGGGCGGTATCATCAGCAAGTCTGAAGGTCCCGTAATGCATCGGAATCATGGTCTCCGCCCCTACATCTAGGAAAGCTTGTATAGCTTCCTCAGGATTTACATGCTGAGAGGTCATGAACCATTCCGGTTCATAGGCCCCTATCGGCATAAGCGCGATATCGATCTTATAACGACTTCCGATCACTTTAAAGCCTGGAAAATAACCGCTGTCCCCAGCGAAATAAAGATTCGGAGAAGACTTCTGATTTCCGGAATCAGCGGGCTCCAAGATGTACCCACCCCAATGAGAAGTATTCGTATCCCATGGCGTTCTCCGCGTCCAGTGCTGGGTAGGCACAAAACTAAGCTTGATCTTGCCTAGCTTAATCGATTGCCACCATTCCATTTCCACACAGTTGTGGAACCCTTTGCGAAGCATTTTTCGCTTCAGACCAACAGGAACTACAAGCGTTGTCCCTGCCCGATATAATTTGCGGATAGAGGCGATATGCAAATGGTCATAATGAGAGTGCGAAATCAGAATCAGGTCAATCGGTGGCACTTCGCTAAGTGGGATCCCAGGTTGTCCCAATCTTTTCTCAAAGCCTAGCCTTCTCGCCCAGATGGGATCTGTAATGATGTTCATCCCTTCATATTGAAGGAAAAATGTTGAATGCCCAATCCACGTAATGGTAGACTCCAATCGATTCTCAGACAGATAAGATAATCTGGGCTGCGTATTCGGTACAACATAAGAATAGTCCTTCTTCTTGCGACGACGCTCCTCACGCCACTGGCGAAATTCCTTTAATGATTTATCGGTACTTACATTATCGACGTTATGGTAACGAATTTTAGGCATACAACACCTCTTCTACAGAAGTTTACCGAGCAATCCTAGTTTTAACGAATATACTACAACTATATTGAACAGCAGCATATTTTGCAAAATATACAAATAGCATGATAAATGTTCGCCTTTTTATTCATCACAACTTGCAGACTTTAGCGAAATAATCGAAGAGTTCTTTTGGTTTCACGCCAGAAATGAGATAATATGTGTATAAAGTATGTGCATATACCGTTCAAGGGGGAGCTACGTATGAAGATTACTTTTATTGAACCGACTCCAAGTCCAAATACGATGAAGCTACATTTGGACGAAAGTTTAGAACCCGGAATTCGCAGAACCTATACTCCAGAAAGTGAGCGTTCCGCACCTGCATGGGCACGTGAAATGTTAACGATACCGGGCGTTACTAGCATTTATCATGCCGCTGACTTCGCAGCACTTGAGCGTAAAGGCAACGCCGATTGGGCGGCCATTCTAAGGGAAGTTCAAAGCCGCTTCGGGAGCAGCGAAGGATTAACTGGAGATTGGAGCCTAGCTGACGAGAATACCGGTGCTCATTTTGGGGAAGCGCAGGTCTTCGTCCAAATGTTCCGCGGAATTCCGATGCAAATCCGCGTAAAAACGGGCGCAAATGAAGAGCGCATATCCTTAGCTAACCGCTTTACTAAAGCGGTTATGGATGTGGCTAGCGCCGTAATGATCAAAGAGCGCAAGCTCACCGATTACGGCGTGCGTTATGGCGAGCCCGCGGACATTGCGCGCGAGGTCGAGCAAGAGATCGAGGCGGCCTATCCGCAGGAACGCCTCGACTCCCTCGTGCAGCAAGCCATTGCGCACGGAGCCGGAGGTGAGTTCGTCGAGCAGAGACGAACTCGCACGCAGGATGAGCTGCTGCGAGACCTGAAGCATGAGGATTGGCGCGTGCGCTACGCCGCGCTAGAGGATCTTACACCGACGGCGGAGCTCCTGCCGGAGCTTAAGGCGGCGCTACACGATCCCAAGCTGCATATTCGCAGGCTTGCGGTCGTGTATCTAGGCGACCTTCGCACGCCTGAGGCGATGGAGCTGCTCTATGAGGCGATGGCTGACAGCGCCCCAGCCGTAAGACGTACGGCTGGCGATACGCTATCCGACATCGGCGATCCTGCCGCCACGCCAGTGATGACGGCGGCACTAACGGATAAGAGCAAGCTTGTCCGCTGGCGCGCAGCTCGTTTTCTCTACGAAGTTGGCACATCCGAAGCTCAAGATGCGCTCACAATTGCGGCGGATGATCCAGAGTTCGAAGTTGGCCTTCAGGCCAAAATGGCTTTGGAGCGTATCGCCTCAGGTGAAGCCGCAGCGGGCACCGTCTGGCAGCAGATGTCAGAACGCCGTCGTAATTAACACGGAAATACCTGATTTTGTCATTGCTTTGAGAAGCAAACTTGCTTTATACTAATTCCTGTTATAAATGAATGAAGTAAAGATAGCCTCGTCATACTAAGATGAGGTAGAGGTCGCGGATATAAAGAGTACGCGTGTGGAGACGTTAGAGCCGTCTATGAATCACGCCGAAAGGAATATCCGCCGAAGCTTGCGCTGTAGCTCTTACAGCGGTGCAGGCTGGGGCCGTTGCCGAAAGGCACGGAACTGTCACATTGTACAGCCTGCGTAAGTAGCAGACTGCAGTGTGTTGCGCTATCTTCACAGGGAGTATGATGCGGAGCTGTATAGATGGAAGCCGCAGACATAGTTTGCGGCTTCTTTGCGTTTACAGAATTTGTATGTTTCGTACAGTCATCCATAACCTTCTGGACATCACGAAGTATACCTCCCGCCTTACGGGAGTCAGCAGCTCAGCACTCCCCGTTCATGAACAGTAAGATTAGATCATAAGGAGTGTCATATTCATGCAGGGCAATCAGCAAAACCCAACGCAAGGCAACATGAATCAGCCTGCGCTAAAAAAATCGTTCAAAGCAAGACATTTGACCATGATCGCACTTGGCGGATCTATTGGTACGGGTCTGTTTCTAGCCAGTGGCGGCGCGATCGCTTCAGCAGGACCTGGTGGAGCTCTTCTAGCTTATACGGCTGTGGGTGTAATGGTTTATTTTCTCATGACTAGTCTTGGGGAGCTCGCCACCTATTTACCGGACTCCGGGTCCTTCAGTACCTACGGCACTCGTTTCGTCAGCCCTGCCTTTGGCTTCGCCATCGGTTGGAATTTCTGGTATAACTGGGCCGTTACGATTGCAGCAGAGCTATCAGCGGCTACCCTCATCATCAAATACTGGTTCCCGGACAGCCCATCCTTTCTCTGGAGTCTGGTGTTCCTACTACTGATGTTCGGTCTTAATTTTCTATCTGCTCGTGGCTACGGGGAATCAGAATATTGGTTTGCCATTATCAAAATCATTACCGTTATCGCCTTCCTCGTTGTCGGGGTCCTCATGATATTCGGCATTATGGGTGGAAAATCCGTAGGCTTCAGTAACTTCCAAATGGGGGGGAGTTCTTTCAACGGTGGCTTCTTTGCCTTCGTTGGGGTCTTTATGGCAGCAGGATTCTCTTTCCAAGGTACTGAGCTAATCGGCGTTGCCGCTGGTGAGAGCGAGAACCCGCGTCGCAATGTGCCTATTGCGATCCGCCAAGTATTCTGGCGTATATTAATCTTTTATATCCTTGCCATATTTGTAATCGGAATGCTGATTCCTTATACGAATCCAGATCTGCTGCGCGGTGGCATCGATGATATCGGAGTCAGTCCGTTTACAATCGTGTTCAATAAGGCCGGGCTTGCAATTGCAGCATCCGTAATGAATGCCGTCATTCTCAGTTCCGTTTTGTCGGCTGGGAACTCCGGAATGTACGCCTCCACCCGTGTGCTGTATGCAATGGCTAAGGATGGAATGGCTCCACGCGCACTGGCCAAGCTCAATCGCCGTGGTGTTCCTGTTGGCGCTTTGTTAGTAACTACGGCTGTTGGAATGCTCGCCTTTCTAGCTTCATTCTTTGGTGACGGTGCCGTATATAACTGGCTACTCAACGCCTCAGGCATGTGCGGATTTATTAACTGGCTGGGCATTGCGGTCTGCCACTACCGTTTCAGACGTGCCTTTATAGCACAAGGCCATTCCCTGGATGAACTACCTTACCGAGCTAGATGGTTCCCATTCGGACCTATCTTTGCCTTTGCACTTTGTATTGTAGCTATACTCGGTCAGAATATGGGCGCCTTTTCAGGTGGAACTATCGACTGGTATGGTATCGCCGTTTCTTATATCAGCTTGCCGCTGTTTGTCTTAATCTGGGCCGGCTATCGCTGGTTCCGGAAGAGTAGTATTATTCCTTTGGATAAATGCGATCTTAGTACTCACCCAGAATAAAATGGACCCAGTAAAAAAACAAAAAGGGATGTCCCGCTGCCATTCAGGCTTCTGGGATGTCCCTTTCTTCCTTCTATTCCCAAGTCACAAACACCTTGAGGTCGCCGGTATTGTCAAAAGCAGAACTGGAGTACGACAAATCCTCTAGCCCAAGCTTATATAATTCCTGCAGGTCATTCTTAAGCTGTGTTCCACTCCCATGATAACGGAATAATAAGGACGTCTCACCGGAGGTGATTGCCTTATTAGCTAGCCGGGTTAGATCTTCTACCGAACGTACAATTAGCGCCTCGGCATATAGCTCATAGTTGAGATCCTTCTGAAGCTTTTTATACACGGCAGCACTCTGTCCTCCTCGCTCCACAAGTGCAGACAAGGTCTTATGATAGCCTACCGACGCTGCCGGATAAGACTTCGTCCAGCTATGATCCTGACGCATCTGTGCATCAGTTCTCATGTAATACGCGGTGCTAATAACGCCTGCCTTATCCGGTGTCGGGTCATCCCAAGTCGTGTCGAGATGATACCACCGTCCATCCAATAGCACAAGATTCCAGGCATGCAACTGGCTACGCCCTCCCGGCTGTTTTGCTGTACCCTCAACGATTTTATTCGTGAATCCAGCTTCCTTTAACAGCTTATAGGTCAACAGCGAATACCCTTGGCAAACGGCGCTGCCACTCTTCAAGCCTTCATAAGCCGTATATTTGCGATACGAAGTATCATATTTCAGATGAAGCACAACCCAGTCGTGGATCGCCTTCACCTTCTGATGATTGTTCATGCCCGGCGTTATGATCTTCTTCAGTGCAGCCTTCACTTCTTTGTTCACAAAAGCGGTCTGCTCCAGTGTCTCCAGATATTTCACTTCTACCGTAACTTTTACAGAGCTTGCGCTCCCTCGATAAGTATATCCGTAGCTGTCTATAATGTAATACAAATAAGGGTCACTAGCCATCGCTTGATCCAGAGCCGCTTGTATTTTCGTTTTCAAATTTGAAGCTTTGCTCTCATAAGTAAAAGTAATCGTCTCCCTACGGTTGTTCATCGCCCCCGTTAGCTTCTGCGCTACTTCATTTACAGAACGAAGGGTGGGCGAACTCGTAGCCGCATAAGCATTACCCCAGCCCCAGTAAATCAACGGCGGAATAGCTGCGAATATTATCACTCCTCCCAGAATGATCTTTACTAATGTGAAGCGTTTTTTCCACATATATATTCCGTTCCTCCGGCTCCTGTAGACTTATAATGAATCCTACCATCTAATAGATAATGATCACTTAGGCAAAAAAAGACTGCTCCCTGTAGAATAATTCTACTCTGAGAACAGCCTATATGCTAGAGCGATGTATTTATTCGTTTTGTGGTGTAATGATATAAGTCTCTCCTATTACTGTTTCAAATTCCATCTCTTCCCCTATTCGTGAACCATCAGGTCTTTGAATAAGTAAGGGCAGGCGACTATAAATTCTACATAGTTGTCCATGCGTCGAGGTCAGTTCTGCCTTCGTTAAGCGTCCCTCACACCATTCGATATTCGTGATAAAGCCGCCTCGTGCTACCAACCCTTTCACATTACCGTCAGACCATCCTTCTGGAAGCGCGGGTAATAATTCAAGTCCCTCCTGATGACTCTGCAAGAACATCTCTGCTATCCCTGCCGTAGTCCCGAAGTTACCGTCAATCTGAAATGGAGGATGATTCCCAAATAAGTTCGGTAAACTGGAATCTTGCAAAATCCGACGTAAACAGCTATACGCACTCTCGCCATCCCTCAAACGCGCATACAAATTAAGCAGCCAAGCTGCACTCCAGCCCGTGTGTCCACCCCCGCCTTCCAAGCGCTTCTTAAGCGTTAACGATGCGGCCTCCGCTAGCTCCGGTGTGGAAGAAGGACTAATAACATTCCCGGGGTATAGATCATACAAATGAGAGACATGGCGATGCCCAAGCTCTTGTTCAGCAAAATCCTCATTCCATTCACGAATACGCCCGTCTGGAGCGATTCCCGGATGAGCCAGCCGTTCCTGTTTCTCCTTCAGCTCCTGACGTAGCTGGATATCGGTATTCAAAATTTCAGCAGCCAGAATGCAATGCTTGAACAATTCAGATATCAGTGATAAATCCATAGCTGAGCCAGCTGAAACACTGCATGATGTGTCGTCAGTAGTCAGGAATACATTCTCCGGTGAGGTAGACAAACCTGTAGTCCATCTTCCATCAGGCAACTCTACCAGCCAATCCAGACAAAATAACGCGGCTCCCTTTAATAGGGGATAAGCTTTACTCCGCAAATAGTCCCTATCTGGACGAAAAGCGTAACGCTCCCATAGATGGCGAGCAAGCCAAACTCCGCCCATCGGCCAAAAAGCCCACATCGCCTTGCCGTCCGACGGAGACGACATCCGCCACAAATCAGTATTATGATGCACCGCCCATCCACGGGCATTATAATGAACCGCAGCTGTGCGACTTCCCGTAACGCTAAGCTCTGAAATTAAATCTACTAACGGCTCATGACATTCACCCAATCCACAACTCTCAGCTGGCCAATAATTCATTTCGGTGTTTATATTTGTCGTATAATTGCTGTTCCATGGCGGCTGAATATAAGGATTCCAGATGCCTTGCAGATTTAGAGCCTGCGTCCCCGGCCGTGAGCCGGCAATCATAAGGTAGCGACCATACTGGAACAACAGTGCTTCCAGCGCAGTATCTGTCTGACCTTCGCGGTACCGTGCCAACCGCTCATCCGTAGGAATCCCGTACTCGGCGGAAGCAGAAGCAATTGTCAACTCCACACGGTGGAACAAAGGCTGATGATCCGCTAGATGGCGCTGTTTCAGCTCTGCAAATCCAGTGGAGGAAGAAGCTAACTGCTCTAGGCACAGCTCCGAAGGCGGCTTGCCACAGCTTCCTGGAATCCGGTCAAACCCGGCGAAATCAGTTGCCGCAGCTAGACGGAGGGTCACAGCGCGTGCGCCAGAAACCAACAGTTTGCCGTTCTCCGCGACACCATTGCCGCCTTCCGTATGAATCTCCACAACAGCAGCAAATCTTATGCCAAGCCCCTCTTCATAGAAGACGGCACGCGGATGATCCCCTACATAATTATCAGCCACATGCGACGGGGCACGGCCTGTCATCATCAGCGCGCCATTCGGGATCAACTCTGAGCGGGAAGGATGCGGTGAAGTCAGCTCCACCGAGAAATCAGGTAGAACTCCCTGCCCCTCTCTCCCCTCTGCACGGATATGAATGACTATAAGTTCATCCGGTCTGCTAGCCAACACTTCGCGTACAATCCTTACATCCCCGGTCGTATAGGATACGGTAGCTACCCCCTGATCCAAATCAAGTTGCCTCCGGTAATTCTCTACAGGATCCTCATGATTGAACTTCATTCGCAAATCCCCGAGTGGTTGATAGGATTCGGTCCGTCTGCCTAACATCTTGGCTTCCACCAGCGCTTCCGCTTCCTTGTATTTCCCCTCTGCCACTAACTGTTTGGCCGGAGCCAAATGACGCAGCGCCTCATAATTAACTGTATCCCGCGGAAAGCCCGACCATAAGGTGTCCTCATTAAGTTGAATTAGTTCTTCTTCCGTTCCGCCAAAGATCATACCGCCTAGTCTGCCGTTGCCCACGGGCAGTGCCTCTTCCCAAACAGCCGCCGGCTGCTTGTACCAAAGCGCATACCGTCCGGTATTTTTGCTCTCTCCCACGTATCTTCCTCCTATCCTGTAATTACAGATGAAAAGAAATCGGCGGGAAGCCCGGACTTTCGTTCGGACTTCCCGCATCTTCATGCTTCTATTGTATTAGCCTTGATTCAGCAATTATTCATTCCAAAGTTTCACGCGTTGTTTAACCAGCTCTTCACGTAAATCTTCGGCTTTCGTTACACCAGCCTTATCCAGTTCAGTCATGTAAGCATCCCAAACTTTATCGAAATCAGCCGGTTTGGACAAGATGGCCTCAGGGACACGTTTCCAAGTAATATCTTTCAGCTTGTTGTCGAGAACAACAATTTCGCTATCCCCAGGAATCGTGATGTTCCAAGCTGCGCCCCAAGGTTTAACTTTGAATTCATCTTCACTTGGGAAGAGGTCTTTCCAAGTTGTTGCTTTATAAGCAGCAAGTGTTTCTTTTTCAACTGCATTGTAGCCTACAGTTACTTGCTCAGGGAAACGAGTTGTATAGTAGTTTCCAGTTGGATCCAATACGCCGTCACCATAGTGAGCGCTAAGTAGAGCGTAGTTTGATCCGACATTGCCAAGTCCTGTTTCTTTTTGGAAATTGGTAGTGTCATTATATTTACGGTTGTTCACATCTTCAGGAATGACGCGTTTGCCGTCAACTACGTTGTAATGCTTGCCTTCGATACCCCAGTTAACCAATACTTGACCTTCACCGGAAGCTAAGTAGTCCAAGAATTTAATTGCACGTACCGGATCTTTAGCATCTACGCTGATCCCAATGCCGTTACCACCCATAAAGCCTGTAGGCCAGAAGGAAGTTTCTTTGTACTCTTCAGACAGGGTTACTGGATAGTGTCCGTATCCTTGATCCAGCTTACCTTCAGCTTTCAATGCTCTTTCTCCATCGCCATAACCCCAGTCTTGGTCGATCAAACCAATAACACGGCCGGTAGCGATTTTAGCTTTGTACTGATCATACTTTTGAACAAAGCTTTCCGGATCAAGCAATCCGATATCGTTCATATGGTTGAGCCAGCGGAAATATTCTTTCTCAGCAGGACGACGGAAGTGATAAGTTACTTCTTGTGTGTCGATATCAATTGCATATTCACCATCATCAGGAGAGCCTGTAGTAGTGAATGCTGGGTTAGTTACTGTAATGTACATGTACCAATCATCTGCATTTAGGGTCAGACCGATGTTTTTGTTACCATTTTCATCGGTTGGATGTTTCTCCAGGTAAGCCTTGATTACGTTCTCATAATCTTGGACAGTTTTAATGGCAGGATATCCAGCTTCTTTAACAGCACGGTGCTGTAGTTCAAATCCACCGCCAGCATCAAAATATTTGTTATCCACACCTGCATAGGTAGGGATAGCATAAATCGCATGGTCATCATCACTGTAACGTGAGCGTTTCAAGCCTTCTTCGCCTAATACTTTTTTGATGTTCGGAGCATATTTTTCAATCAGATCTGTCAGATCAAGCATTGCGCCTGCATCCACCAGCTTGCTAACGTCGGTCTTGGCACTGATCAGATCCGGATAATCACCGCTCGCTGCGATCAACGCTACTTTCTGAGCAGGGTCACCAACCGCGTATTCAGCATTCAAGGTAATTCCTGTTTTTTCCGTAATCACTTTACCTA
The DNA here is from genome assembly GCF_924513355.1 of Paenibacillus pseudetheri. Lineage (NCBI taxonomy): Bacteria > Bacillati > Bacillota > Bacilli > Caryophanales > Paenibacillaceae > Paenibacillus > Paenibacillus pseudetheri. Next base: position 27,720 of record NZ_CAKMAB010000026.1, on the reverse strand, counting down.
CTTCGTCTTGCATGCCTGTCCAGTTTGGGTTAGGGTCAGCACTGAAGAAAGTCATCGTGAGCGGAGAAGTATCCTCAACCGCATTGGCCGAATTAGCCGCATTACCCTTATTTGTTGCATTTCCAGCTGCATCTCCGGCTGCGTTATTGCCGTTGTTTCCACCACAACCTGCGAGCATGCCAAGCATCATAATAGAAGTGAGTGTAAGTGCAGTTGCTTTAGCTTTTATTTTTCTATTATTCCCCATTACATAAGCCCCCTTAAAATTGTTTATCTATCGTATCACAGATAAATCCTGTTAATACTTATCCCAAAACTTCCCACAAGAAAAGAAAACGGATACAAAACACTCTTAAAGCTTAGGGGAGACTATGCTCCCCTGTTAGCTGTGATTAGCTCTTCACAGCGCCAAGTGTCATACCTTGAACAAAGTACTTCTGAATGAACGGATACACCAACAAAATTGGCACGGTTACGACAATCGTAATCGCCATCTTGATAGACTCTGGCGAGACCTGATTCGAAGCTAGAGAAGCAATGTTGGAGCGGTAATCGCCACCATTACCACTGGTTGTACTCTGCAGAACCTTCATCAGTTCATATTGCAATGTCGTCAGATGAGGGCTTGAACCATTATACAAATACGTATCAAACCATGCATTCCATTGACCTACCGCTAGGAACAGTGCGATTGTTGCTAGAGCCGGCTTCATCAGCGGCAGGATTACACGCCAGTAAATGGTAAAATCATTCGCTCCATCCAGCTTCGCCGATTCCTGCAGTGCATACGGCAGGCCGTCAATAAAGGAGCGGATAACGAAGACATTAAAAGCACTAACCAATCCAGGCAATACGTAGACTGCAAAGCTGTTCATCATGTGCAGATCCTTGATCAGCATGTATATTGGAATCATCCCTCCAGAGATATACATGGTCATCGCCAAGAATGTGGAGACGAACTTGCGGCCTGCAAAGTCAGGACGACTGATCGTAAATGCTAGCATCGAGGCACTGATCAGTCCGAACAAAGTACCGATGACTGTCCGCAAAGCGGATATTTTGAACCCTGTCATCAGCCCTGCGAAACTGAAGATTTTCAAGTAATTGTCCCAGGTAAATTCCCGAGGATAAATGGTGATACCGCCGCGCACACTATCCACTGAATCATTCAGCGAGATAGCAAGCACATTCAGAAACGGATAGATCGTAATTACAACCACGAACAGTACTACAAAGTACACTATGAAGTCAAAGATCCGGTCTGACCACGACTTTCCGGTGATAGCTGTGTTTCCCACTGTAACGCTCTCCTTTCATGAAAAGGGCAATATTGCAGCCACGATTGCTAGAAGGGCCCTCTGTGTTACAGAAGGCTCTCTTTAGTTGTACGCTTGAAGATTCCATTAATCGTAAACAGCAGGATTACACTGATCACTGAGTTGAATATATTGATCGCGGTACCGTAGGAATATCTCGCCATGCCTAGTCCATATTTCAGAGAGTACAGATCCAGCACCTGAGAATAGTCGGTAACGAGGTTGTTTCCAAGCAAGAATTGCTTCTCAAAGCCGATATTCAGCAAATTACCAATCGACATAATGAGTAGCACTGTAATGGTCGGCCGGATACCTGGAAGGGTAATATGCCATACCTGGCGGAGCCTGCTGGCTCCGTCTACTCGGGCCGCTTCGTACAGCTCTGGTCCAATACCCGAGATGGCCGCAAGGTAGATAATCGCATTCCATCCGGTTTCTTTCCACACATCTGATAAAGTAACGATTCCCCAGAAGAGATGGCCCTGAGCCATGAACTGGATAGGTGAGTCTATAAATCCAATTGTCAACAAGAGATCGTTTACAAGACCATTTTCACTAGATAGCATTTTAGTTACAATTCCCGCTGCAACCACCCAAGATACAAAGTGGGGCAAATACGAGACCGTCTGAGCAAATCGTTTGAAAAATCCGAGACGAACTTCGTTTAGCAATATTGCAAACGTTATCGGAAAGATAAAGCCTGCGATGAGGCCCATTCCACTCATCGCCAGCGTATTGCGCAGCGCCAGAAGGAATTGCGAGTCACTGAACAGTGTCTTAAAGTGTTCAAAGCCTACCCATTCTTGTTCAAAAAAGCCACGTGCGGGCTTGTACTTTTGAAAAGCCATCGTCCAGCCCCATAATGGGAGATAACTGAAGACGAATGCCCAGATTACAAAAGGTATCGACATCAACCACAAATACTTTTGATTCTTAAAGCTTCTCCAAAACCGTCCTCCTGAAGCAGGCTTTTTGTTGCGCATTCGGGTGTCCGGCGGGATTTGAGCAGTTACTGTGTCCGCTTTCATAAAGCCCCTCCTCTCTATGCCTTAAGTCTAAAACTTTGTAAGCGATTGCAGTACCCTATAAATTCGACTTAAAATCAGGTGAAAATTAGAGATTTTTACCCGTGGTGAATTCTCATTTCGGCTCATCGACACAGAGGGGCTAATGCTGCTGGCGTCTGCATTATTCTTTTGATACGGTTCATAAAACTATCTGCTGGATGTTAGTCGCTACCACGGAACATTTAGACTTTCGATCGCTTGCTTCTTCGAATTTTTCAACTAGGCTTCTGGTAACCAGCCACTACGAGGAATTTTTGGACTTCCGATCGCTGTTATCCTCAGATTTCCTGATTTAAACCGCTTCTCGCGGTAGAAATCCGAGGATAAAGGCGAACGCTCCGCTTCTCCAGTTCCAAATATTCCTCTTCGTTCTTCTACCAGTCGCCCTTTTAAAATTAGAAGCTATCAACGCTTCTACAGTTCCAAAAACTCCTCTTCACTCCTTTTCCAGCAGATTTCATTGAACCGAAATCAAAAGAAAATGCATTAGATCTCCACCCGTATAAGCTTAAGCAGGTGTCTATTCAACTACATTAATACTTCACCACGTACAATTGGTGGGAGTAGAAAAAGCAAAAAAAGACCCGCGGACTGAAGATCAGAAAAATATCTGATCCACAGCCGCGGGCAAAAAAAAAATCAAGAGCCACTAAAAAATACTATAAAGATCTACACCATCCTTAGATGCTTTTTCGATAAGAAGTTGGAGAAATGCCTACATATTTACGGAACTTAGCGTTGAAATAATCAGGGTTCATATACCCTACCTTCTCAGCCACCTCGTATACTTTCATACCTTGCGTCAGAAATTCCTTAGCCTTCTCAATCCGCACTTTGTCCACGTACGTATTGAAGTATTCTCCTGTGGTGTTCTTGAACATCTTACCGAGATAAGCGCTGTTGTAGCAGAATAACTCGGATAAGGTCTCCAGCTTTAGGTTCTCATTATAACGACGGTTGATTATTTCGGTGATCTTCTTAATTTCATTTCCACGCCCACTGGTCATCTGGCCCGCAATTTCTTCGAGAAATGACACAGCCTGATCCTGCAAATCAGTCAAATAATAACTTTGATAAAGCTCCCCTATCGGAGGAGAATGCTCTGCTGCATAGATGCGAATTTCCGGATACGTAGGCTCCAGACGGGCCAGCACAGTACTAAGGAGTCTCACAAAGGTCTCTTTCATTCGCAATTCATCACTGCCCGCAGATATAAGTTCAGCACAGATGGTTTGCACTATCGGTCGGATCGCGCTCAGACTTCCGGTTTCTACTGCAAGCAGCAGACGACTCTCCGTCTCCTGATCCTCTTCAGTCTTCTCCTTCATCTCCATCAGAAATCCTGAAGGATCTGTACTGATGATGATCCCCTTCTTGAAGAAGAAGGAGCGTCTTAACAGTTCACGTGCTGAATTAAATGATTCTCCTGCCATTTCAGGTCGAGGTACTACTCCCCCCGTTACTGCAATGAAGTCGCAACCCTTTTGTTCTATCACTGCAGATAACCCCTTATATAATTCTTCCCGCTTGCTCGCGCTCTGGTCCGGATCCTTCATAAGGATGCCTAAATACTGTGACAATGTAAAGAAAGAAGCATTAGGATGATTACTAAAATGCTGTTCCATTACTGTTTTAATTCCCCTGAGATCCTCATCATTTGCACCAGCTGTATTTCTTAACTCAATGAGAATGACTTCATAATTCCCCTGATCGAGTCCTAGCGCATCCACATGTCTGCTAAGGTTCTCCTCCTCCAGTTCTTCCTCTAAAGTTGGCTGCATAAGCGCTCGAAGTAAAGTTTCCCTATTGCGAGCGGGCTCCTCCTCATTCCAGTCACTGAACCGCTGCTCCTGCTCGATCGTTTCATGTAGCTGTTCCAGACATACGATCATCTCATCCTCATCCACTGGCTTCAGCAAATAGCCGTCGATCCGATAGCCAATCGCCCGCTTAGCATACTCAAAATCAGCATGTCCACTTAAGATGAGCACATGACTTTCTGAGCCTTCTTTACGAAGCTCACTAATCATTTCCAAACCATCCATTCCAGGCATACGAATATCAGCAACGATCAGCTCCGGGTAGAAGGTATGATACTTTTCAAGTGCTTGCAAGCCATTAGCTGCTGTAGCTACCACCGTATAACCGAGCTTCTCCCATGGGATCAGACTTCGAAGTCCTTCCCGTAGCTTCGGCTCATCATCGACAATCATCACTTTTATCATAGATTGTTGTCCTCCATTGGTATGCAGAAGAAAATAACCGTTCCTACATTAGGTCCACTTTCAATCGTTAGCCCATATTCTGCGCCGTAGGATAGTTTTAGCCGGTCATGTACATTACGAAGTCCAATTCGCTCACCTTCACGCTCTTCCTTACGCTCAAGCGTGTTCAGTAACTCCTCCAGCTGAACTGGCGATATTCCTACTCCGTTATCTGTAATCGTAAATTTAGCATGATCCCCAACTTGTACAACTTCCACCGTCACAAATGCACCTTCCATTTTATTATCCAGTCCGTGGATTACTGCGTTCTCAACAAGTGGCTGAATAAGAAGCGGAGGCATATAAAGAGATTCAACGGCAGGGTCTACAGTAAATTGATATTTCAACCTCTCCTCATAACGGAATTGCTGAATATCCAAGTAACAACGTACCACTTCTAATTCCTGACTAAGCAAAATTTTACTTCGGCCTACCTCCAGGTTACTGCGCATCATTTTACCTAGAAGACGTACCACACGGGCAATTTCCACTTGCCCTTTCATATGAGCTTCCATCCGAATCGCTTCCAGTGCATTGAATAAGAAATGCGGGTTAATCTGGCTGGCCAGCATTTTGAATCGTATATCATTTTGTTTCTGTTCCAGCAGACTATTCTGAGCATTGGATTCCTGTACCTCATACATCAAATCATTAATGCTGCGTACCATAGAATTGAATTGACGAGCTAACAGGGCGATTTCATCCTTGCCATCAATCTTTAATGTCGTATCAAAATCCCCAGTACTGACTCGGTTAATATGTCTGCTTAAATGCAGCAATCGTCGTGAAAACAACGAGGAGAAGCTATATATAATTAAAAAAGCCAATAGAACACTAATCGCAATCACAGTAATCGAAAGCTTAATCACTTGATTGGGTTCTTTAACTATACTTTCAATCGAAAAAACAGATATAATTCGTAGTGCATTTCGGCTGGCTTGTGGTTTAAGTTCCTCGATCACAATTTTGGAAGCTTCGCCATCTACTACTGCTTCATAGCTTCCACTCCCCTGCCCCAAGAGCTTCGTGTCAAAAGAAACATCCACCAGCCTTTTACCTGTCCGGTCTTTCCGGTTCGCTGCAATGATATTGTCTTGATCATCGACGATCATGGTATCAAAAGATTCCTGGCTTAGAATGGATGCAAGCTGCTGACTGTTCACATTAATAACGAGTACACCGATCTTACTGGAGCCCTCCAGCTCAATTTTGCGGACAAGACTTAAATAATTCCGCTTATCACGCTCATCTTCGATATATTCCCAACCGACAAGACTATCGTACCGCTGTGCTCTCTGATACCACTGGCTCTCCTTAATCTCAGACGAAGGATTGATCAGCTCCCAGTTGTTAAGCAGCGTAGCGTTGTCAGTGTATAAGCGAATGTTAGATATATCTTTATATAACCTAAGGTACTCACGCATATCCGAGTAATCGCGGTAAGCTTCCACCACATCATAAGTGCTAACATACTGACGTATAGCAAGTCTCTTCAACCGTGCATCATTGCTCAAGCGATATGCGATATCTTGAGATACACCGATGACTTCTTCCGTTCTTTTCTTTACCCGATCTACGTTGATTGAAGCTTGTTCCAGTGCGCTCTGAAACGCCATGGTCCTCATCTCAAACGTAAGATAACCGCCTACCAGTAATACCGGAAGTAACGTGGTGAGTAAAAAAGCAAGCAACAGCTTATTGCGGATTTTGATGTCATTCAACAGCTTAACCATCCATTGGAACATGGCCTTCCGCCCCCCGAAACCTTCACTATCTCATGCAGAGTTTAACGCAACCTTGGAGATACCCCATACTTTACAAAAGAATAATAGGAACGGCAACAACTTCGAATACAGCCTATCCTCAATCAATAAACGAGATGGTCATAAAAAGGTCCTTCGCCATATACGAATGACCTTTTTTATCAGACATATCAAACATAAACCCTTCGGCGTCTTATTTATTGGCGGTAAGCTGCCAGCTTGTTATTCAGTTCACGGGTCTGACCGTAGACTTCCTGATAGAGGTTAAATAAGCCGTCATAGATTGCCGCTTGCTTCGGATCTGGTTTATATACGTCCGCAGGACGGATAAAAGCTTCTGCACATGCACTGAGTGATGTGAACCAGCCACTGCCGTAAGCTGCCAACATCGCTGCTCCCATAGCCGGACCTTGCTCACTTTCAAGCTTCACGATGGATGCATTGAAAATATCTGCTTGTATCTGGAGCCATGCCTCATTTTTAGCCCCGCCACCGATCGCAATGATTTCTGTAATTTCTTTGCCTGAATCACGTACAATCTCGATGGATTCACGTAACGAAAAGGTGATGCCTTCTAATACGGAACGTGTAAAATGAGTCAACGTATGCCCTGAATCCATTCCAATAAAGCTTCCGCGAATATTCGCATCAGGATGCGGTGTACGTTCCCCTACGATATAAGGTGTAAAGAGCAGTCCGCTGCTACCCGCTGGGATGGAAGCAACTCCACTTAGCAATTCATCAAAACTCTTGTCTGTCGCAAAGGTTTCTTTGAACCATGTGAGGCTATGACCAGCCGCTAGAGTAACGCCCATGATATAGTAGGCATCTTTTTCACCATGGTTGAAGAAATGGACTTTGCCTTCGAGATTTAAGTCTTTGTTGCTCTCATAGGAAAGAACTACACCAGATGTACCAATACTGCACATCGTCCGGCCTTCACCAAGGATACCTGCTCCGAGTGCGCCGCACGCATTATCCGCGCCACCAGCAAATACCTTTGTTGATGATAAAAGACCTGACGCTTCCGCAATATCCGGCAATAACGTTCCTGTCTGTTCAAAGGACTCTACCAGTCTAGGACAAAGGGAAAGCGGCAGTTCAAAAGCTTCAGCAATTTCAGCACTCCACGTTTTAGAACCTACATCTAATAGAAGCGTTCCTGCAGCATCGGAATAATCCATTGCATAATCACCGGTCAACCGGAGACGCACATAGTCTTTTGGCAACAGGAACTGATACGCTTGTGATAATACCTCAGGTTCATTCTCTTGTACCCATAGAATTTTAGGAAGTGTGAAGCCTTCCAGCGCACGGTTTCTAGCAACCTCAATAAGCTTTGCTCCGAGCGTCTTCTCTATTCTTCTGCACTGTGCAGTAGTACGAGTATCATTCCAAAGAATGGCCGGACGAAGCACTTGACCTTCCTTATCCACTAGTACCAATCCGTGCATTTGCCCGGAGAAGCTAAGACCATCAACTTGTGATGGGTCTATACCCGATACTTCAATCAGACGACGAAGACTGACCAGCGTGCCTTTTACCCAGTCCTCAGGATTTTGTTCGCTCCAGTTCGGCTGCGGTCTGCTTAGCGGGTAGGACTCGGAATGCTCAAAAGCCACCTTGCCCTGTGGGTCTACTAGAACAGTCTTCACTGCGCTAGTGCCCAAATCTACACCTATAACGTATTTCATTTTTGACCTCCTAAAAGTTTTGTGAGCATAGGCTTCATTGAATTACTTCGAGCAAAACTCACTTCGTAAGCATTCACTTAGTTTTATGAGCGCTTACTTCGTTGAAATACTCCGAATAAAACTTGCTTCGTAAGCATCCTGCTTAGTTTTGTGAGCATAGGCTTCATTGAATTACTTCGAGCAAAACTTACTTCGTAAGCATTGACTTAGTTTTTGGCTACAAAAAAGGGGCTGCCGAAGAATGCTCTCTTCAGCAACCCCCGTTGCATTTGTTCAAACTGGATTCAAAGCCTAAGCTTCAAGCTCCCTGAAAAATCCTACTCAGCCAAAATGTATTGGTTAAGTGTAGCTCTCAGGTATTCTTGACGTCCGGATTGGTTAGGACGCGGGTTCTCATTGTTCAATGCATATTCAGCCAAGGAAGCCAGAGTTGCTTTGCCGGATACGATGTCCGCACCAACGCCTTCATTAAAGCTGCTGTAACGTTTTTCAATGAAATCCTCGAATACGCGATCTTCGATCAATTTAGCAGCTACTTTCAAACCTTTTGCATAAGTATCCATACCAGCGATATGTGCTAGGAACAGATCCTCAGGCTCAAAGGAAGGACGACGTACTTTAGAGTCAAAGTTGATTCCGCCTTTGCCAAGACCATCATTCTTGAGTACTTCATACAGTGTAAGTGTTGCATCGTAGATGTTAACTGGGAATTCATCAGTATCCCATCCGAGCAATGTATCACCTTGGTTAGCATCAAGCGATCCGAGCATGCCGTTGATACGAGCTACACGAAGCTCATGTTCAAAAGTATGACCTGCAAGCGTAGCATGGTTAGCTTCAAGGTTCAGCTTGAAGTGCTTGTCGAGGTTGTATTTTTGTAAGAATGAGATCGTTGTTGCTGCATCGAAATCATATTGATGTTTCGTAGGCTCTTTTGGTTTAGGCTCGATCAGGAATTGACCGTCAAAGCCGATTTCCTTAGCGTAATCTACAGCCATGCTGAACAGACGAGCAATGTTGTCTTGTTCAAGGCCCATATCTGTATTCAGCAATTCTTCGTAACCCTCACGACCGCCCCAGAATACATAGTTGCTAGCGCCCAGACGTTTACCAACTTCCAGACCTTTCTTCACTTGTGCTGCTGCATGTGCGAAAACATCAGCGTTAGGTGTAGAGCCTGCACCGTGCATGTAACGCGGGTTGGTGAACATATTAGCTGTATTCCACAACAATTTCTTGCCGGAAGTCTTCATGCCTTGTTCAAGGATATCAACGATAGTGTCGATGTTGCTGTAGAATTCACGCAAAGATGCGCCTTCAGGTGCGATATCTACATCATGGAAGCAGAAGTAAGGCAGATCCATCTTGTCCATAAATTCAAATGCTGCTTCAGCGCGAGCCTTAGCTTTGTCCAGACCGTTCAATTTGTTCCAGCTGCGAATTGCTGTTTCAGCGCCAAACGGATCAGAACCGCCAGCAGTTAATGTATGCCAATAAGCCATTGCAAATTTCAGATGTTCTTCCATAGTTTTGCCGGCTACGACTTCTTTAGGATTGTAGAATTTAAATGCGAAAGGGTTGGTGGAACGGCTTCCCTCGTAAGAGATTTTGTTCACTGTCTCAAAATAAGCCATTGTGTAATCCTCCTCAATTTGTGCTTCGCCCGCAAGCGTTTACAGGATCATCTTAACACATCTTTTTTACTTTGTATATTGGTTAAACAAAGTTTTGATTAGTTTTTTATGTCCATTTTTTGGGACCCTGTCTAGCCTCCTCTCTCCCCTCTTCTCGGATATAGAAGACCCTTGTTGGAAAATTTCCTCTAGACGCTATGTATTGCAATTTCCAGCACATCACTCTAGACTAAGTGGCATACAACAAATGGGAACTATGCCAAGCTAAAACGCCTTTAGCGTCCTTTTAAGGACGGCAAGCGTTTATGCGAGAATTATAAGGAGAAAGTATACCGTGAAGCTTATACTTTCTTATAATTTAAGAAGGATGTGTGATTTGTGAAGGTTACTGGAGACCAAGCGCTGGTCAAAAAAATAAATAAATCGATTGTACTACATACCATTCGAAGACACTCTCCACTCTCGCGCGCGAAGGTCTCAGAGATGACCGGACTGAATAAAGCTACTGTGTCCAATCTGGTAGCCGAGCTGTGCACGCAAGAATTGGTAACTGAAGTCGGACCTGGGGAATCAAGCGGTGGCCGCAAACCGTTAATGCTGCATTTTAACACGATGGCTGGTAGTGTAATCGGCATAGAATTACGGGTAAAGCAGCTAACAGCAGTCTTATGTGATCTGAGCGGGGGCATTCTTTACGAAAGCGATTTCTCGTTAGAAAACCATGATTTCCCTTACGTTCTGGAACAAATGAAAAAACTTATCTCAGGCTTGATTATCAACGCTCCAGAATCCCCTTACGGCATCGTCGGTATCGGAGTAGGTGTCCCTGGCATGGTGGATGAAAATGGTGTTGTACTCTTCGCTCCCAACCTTGGCTGGGAAATGGTCGAGCTGCGAGTGATACTGGAAGCTCAATTTTCCGTTCCAGTCACCATTGATAACGAAGCGAACGCAGGCGCACAGGGTGAACTCAACTTTGGCGCGGCACGAGAGGTAAGACATCTCCTTTATATCAGTGCGGGATCAGGGATCGGATCTGGAATTATTATTGGTGGAGAGCTATACAAGGGTGCAAGAGGATATGCCGGCGAAACCGGACATATGACGATTGAAGCACAAGGCAAGCCTTGCAGTTGCGGGAGTCGTGGCTGTTGGGAGTTATATGCCTCTGAGAAAACTTATGATAATCCCGATCTCTCCCTCCCTGCCCATACTACGCCAGAGCTGGTTCGCTATGCAGCCAGCGGGCAAGAAGACGCCCTGCATCACTTCTCAACGATGGGTGAATATCTCGGTATCGGGGTGACCAATCTAATCAATAGCTTCAATCCAGAGCTTATTGTGATCGGCGGGGCATTGTCTGAGGCTGAAGAATGGCTAGGCGAACCGCTGCGCCGGGTTGTAGCTGAGCGTACTCTTCCTTACCATAAGCAGCAACTCGAAATTACATTCTCTAAGCTCGGCAGCCGTGGAACGATGATCGGCGCAGGTTTCTCTGCGGTTATGCATTTCCTAGGCGATATTCGGGTGACCCTGTAATCCAGAACGGTAAGCGTTTATGTGAGAAATATAAGAATAATTTATAGCGTGAAACATATACATTCTTATATTTTGAAATAATTGACGTAAAATTGACGCATTTGAGTGAATCAAAAGTGCAGTAAAAGGAACAGAAATCCTATATAATAAAGGTCAAGCTAGTGTGATATTTATCACTACAACCCCTTTTTTGAAATGGAGAGCGAGTCCATGACCTATGTTGATACGTCTGATATCTCGGCACAGATGTTCATCACTGTGTTGCTTTTTCTGCTCATTATTGCCCCTTTGATCAGCCTCGGCGTGCTCCGTTTTTTTCAAGCTAAAAAGAAATCAGGATTTATTCTTATTGGCAGCGGCGCTGCTGTATACGTGCTATTTCAGATCATTACATCTTTCACTCAAACCTAAAATCTACTTCTAGATCTACTTTCATAAAAATAGTCTGCGCACAGAGATGCGTCAGACTATTTTTTGTATGCATAAAGCTCGCAAGCATTTAATACTTTCTTAAATTTCAAAAAAGACCACCTCCTGATCGGAAGCGGCCCATTACAATTCCCTTACGGAAATCTTATTTAACTAGAAGAAACGACTTTGTCGTCCTATTAAGGCGACATCGGTTCCTCGTAGAAATATAAGGTTATTATAGTTGTGCAGCATATAAATTCTTATATTTTTATACAGTTGTAAGTGCTTTGTCGAACTGAGTTTTGTTCATGCCAACAATTTTATGCTCACCGATTACAGTTACAGGAATAGCCCTCACTCCCATGTCCCATACTTGCTGCGCAAAATCATCGTTCTGCTCGACATTGCGTTCTTCGTAGGATACGCCTTTTTCACTTAAAAAGCTCTTCACCTGACGGCAATGCGGGCAATTTGTTGAGGTATATACAATTACATTCTCCATGGTATGACCTCCTATAAAAGATATACAGTGATGATATCAATTGTAGCGTTGAGGGTTTTTCAAACCAAATTATAGAATAACTGCACTGTGCTCCAAGCTTTCAATATATTTCTCAGCATCCATAGCTGCCATACATCCACTACCTGCTGCAGTAATCGCTTGTCTGTAACGAGTATCCTGTACATCACCACATGCGAACACACCTGGGATATTGGTTTCGGAAGTGCCTGGGTTCGTCATGATATAGCCATCCGCATTGGTTGTGATCTGTCCACCTAAGAAAGAGGTATTAGGGTGGTGGCCAATCGCAACAAACACGCCGCTTGCTTCGATGATTTCTTCTTCTCCAGTCTCATTGTTAAGCACCTTTAGTCCATTGACGCCTCTTTCGCTTGAAGTCACTTCCAGAGGAGTACGGTTCAAGTTCCAGTCTACTTTAACATTAGCGCGTACACGATCCTGCATGATCTTCGAAGCACGCAATTCTCCACGACGGTGTACCAAAGTCACTTTGGAAGCAAAACGAGTCAAGAAACCCGCTTCCTCAAGTGCGGAATCTCCGCCACCAACAACCACGATCTCTTTATTACGGAAGAAAAATCCGTCACAGGTAGCGCAGGTGCTCACACCGCGTCCTACGTTATCTTGCTCCCCTGGGATACCGAGGTATTTTGCTGTAGCGCCTGTGGAAATGATCAATGTATCTGTAGTAAGAACACCCATTCCTTCAACATTCAGCTTAAAAGGACGCTCTCCAAGTTCTACACTGTTCACCCAGCCCGTACGGAATTCCGCACCAAAACGTTCAGCTTGTTTACGCATATTATCCATCAAGTCAGGGCCCATGATTCCTTCAGGAAATCCAGGGAAATTCTCCACTTCTGTAGTTGTGGTTAATTGTCCACCAGGTTGGGGTCCTTCAATTACTAGTGGGTTCAAATTGGCACGAGCCAAATAGATAGCGGCGGTTAATCCTGCCGGTCCAGTACCAACAATTATTGATTTATACATATCTATGTCCTCCTTGAGCTAAACGGCAATGACGTCGCTTCTTATTTAAAATAATTATAATGTAGTGTTAATTATGATAACTGAAAGCAAATATGTCAATATGCCAGACTCCCAAGTTTCGAAACTATTTTGTGAACAATTTAATTTTAAAAAATATTATCGTAATAATCTTAGTCCATTTAGAATCACTAATATCGTACTGCCTTCATGCCCTATCACGCCAAAAGGAAGAGCGATCCCTTGCACAAAGTTGCTGATCATAAGCACTGCAATCACAGTCACAGCAAAAATCATATTTTGCTTCACAATACGCTGCGAACGACGCGCCAATGATATCGTTGAAGCGATCTCTTCTATATTATCATTCATAAGCACTACATCTGCTATTTCGAGCGCTGCGCCGCTCCCTTTCATGCCCATTCCCATGCCTACGGTTGCTGTCGCCAAAGCAGGTGCATCATTCACACCATCGCCTACCATAACAACGTGACCATACTTTTCACGTAGTGCTTTGATATGCTTCACTTTATCCTCCGGTAATAGATCGGCAAATACCATATCCACTCCAGTTGTACCTGCAATAACCTGAGCTGTAGCGTCACGGTCACCGGTAAGCATTGCCACTTTAATCCCAAGCTCCTGCAGCTTCCGCACTGCGGCTTCTGCTTGTGGGCGAACCGTATCCTGCAAAGCAATCATTCCGGCAATTTGCTCACCGTCCAGAATGATGGAGACGGTCTTCCCTTCTTCAGCCAACTGCTGCCGCTTAAGTTTCCAATGCTCTAGTTCAGGATTCATAGAAGATGAAGTCAGCTCATCGAGCAAATTAGACTTCCCGATTCTCCAGAGATGTCCGTCGATTTGACCTTCAATCCCCCAGCCTGTGATGGTTTTACTGTCTTCTACTCCCTGTAGATCTAAACCTTCCTCTTCCGCTTTACGCACAATCGCTTCCGCCAGTGGATGACGGGACATATGCTCAATGGATGCGCTAACCGTTAGCAACTCTTGCCGACTGTAGCCTTCACCTGCAATAAAATCAGTTACCTGAGGAGTTCCCTCTGTAAGCGTCCCTGTCTTATCGAATGCCACAACCGTTGTGCGTGCCATATTTTCCAGATGGACCCCGCCTTTAAACAGAACCCCTTTTCGCGCACTTTTGGAGATCGCCGACAGCATCGCTGGCATAATGGAAGAAACCAAAGCGCAAGGTGAAGCTACTACTAGAAAGACCATCGCTTTATAGAAGGTTGCGCTCCAGCTCCAGTCCAGCAAAAACGGTGGAAGGATAATCAGTGCCACTGTCGAGGCTACGATAACCCGTGCATAAATGGCTTCCAGTCTTTTAATAAAACGCTGCGAGTTAGGAACTTCCGTTTCTGCCTCTTCTACCATTTTGATGATTTTAGCAAAAAGGGTGTTCTCAGCTGCTTTCGTTACCTCAATATAAAGGGGGCCTTCTCCATTCACAGTGCCTGCAAAAACTTCGCTACCGGCACATTTCTCTACAGGAACCGATTCTCCCGTAATGGAAGCCTGATCTACTGCTGATTCCCCCCGATATACCTTGCCGTCTGCCGGAATCAAATCTCCCGGGCGCACAAGCAGTAGATCTCCGATCACCAGCTGGTCGATATTAACTTCATTCATACTTCCTTGTTCAATGCGCATAGCCGTAGCCGGTTTGAGTGCCATCAGCGAGGAAATATCCTTTTTACTACGTTCCATCGTATAACTCTCTAAGGCTCCACTGAGTGCAAAAATAAAGATAAGCATGGCACCTTCATTCCAGTACCCAATGGAAGCTGCGCCTAATGCGGCTGCAATCATTAATAGGTTCACATCGAGATCCCGTTCTTTGACGAGCGTCTCTACGCCTTCCTTTGCCTTGTTCCAGCCACCAATCGTATAAGAAATAACATAGAGTGCAATCGAGAGAATTTCAGACCAACCACCAACAGCCCAAGCAAAAAGCATAAGCAGTCCGCTGCCCAGAGCAGCCTGCATTTCAGAATTGCTGAGCATGGCACGCGGATCGAACCGGCGCTTTGGAGCGCCTGGCTTCTTCATGCTGCCGGAGATGGATGACTGCTTGGGTAAATGTTTTGATGTTGCTTGCATAATAATCGCCGCCCTTTAAAGTTTTGTGTAGCGTTCCTTCTGTGACTCTTCTTCGCAACAAAACTTGCTTCGGTAATGAGCATACGCTTTGTTTGTGGAGTTCTACTTCTGCCAAGTGAGAATGAGAGCCATTATTAAGACCCCTAAAATGACACATGCTGCCCCGGCTTAGCCGGGACAGCATGATTGATAACTATAGGTAGTGAGAATGATAATCATTGTTGCAATAGTACAACTATATTTCCTTAGTGCAACTTATATTTTAATCATACCACTAGGAATGAAAAAGTAAAGCCTATCTATTCAGCTAACCGCCATTTATTTCAGAATAGGTGTTAGCTGCCCGTTTAGTGGCGAATTTTATCTAAAAGTTCAGTTAGGACATATTCCTCAACTGGAGTTGAATAAGATCCATCCTTCTGTAGCAAAGCAATCACCCGCTGAACTTGGTCCCGAGTTACATACCCAAGTGCTCTGCTAACTGCACCTGAATCGAAAGTCCAATCGCTATGGCCTCGCCATGTAACAATTCATAACCACTTAAAGCCTCCAGTGCTCGACCTGCGGTATGACCAAGATTTAGAATTTGACGCAGGTTACTCTCCAATTCGTTCTTCTCTACACACCATATTTGATCTCACAATTGTAAAGTGCAATCCGTTCGCAAACTTCGCGATCTAATACAAGTCCACCTTCGGCGGAGACTACTTTATCCATATTTCGCTCCAAAAACTCTAAAAATCCCGCATCGGCGATACAGGCATGTTTGATCGTTTCAGCCAAGCCGCTACGAAACTCACGATCCGGAAGTGTTCTCAAGTCACTAAGTCGATGTACACCTTTTTGGGTTGATGAAATACCCCGATCAGGTTGGTAGCGACTGGTGTATTTACGCCTGTTTTACCGCCAATGGATACATCTGCTGCCCCTAATAAAGTAGTTGCATAGTTCAAACTCGGCACTCCCCGGCCAAATGTCCCTGCCAGAAAACCTGCTAAATCCGTTACCGCTCCGCCTCCAATCGCAATAATACAGCAATCTCGTCCATACGATCGACTTAATAGCTGATCCTCAAGCTGTGCCTTCGTTTCACGGGTTTTGGACTTTTCTCCGGCTGGAAAAGAAAAAAGCTCAGCATGAAAACCGTTCTGACTCAACTGTTCCAGCAAGGCTTGTCCATATAGCGCTTCAACTTTGGAATCCGTAACAATCGCAAATTTGCTCACATTCTCTACGATTCCTCGTTTTAAGTCCTCTATTAATAATTTAAATAAAGTTTCACCGATCTCAATGTCGTAAGAATGGTCAACAACCTTCTTCAGGGCAACCCTAAAATTTGCGGACATGTGCAGCGCCTCTTTTCAGTAGGATGCTAATAGGTTCGAGCCGCCTCTTCAATTATCCTTTTTATGTAAAATTAATGAGGGCCTGAAAGTAAATCGACTGGGGCAAGACGATATGACCCTGACGACAGCCAGCATTATGAATGAAGTAGAAGTCACAGTGCAGCCGTACTTGTAATGCACTTAAATTTGTGCGAGCGAGCCGTTACGGACGTAAGTACACTGTTCTAAAAATGAAGAAGATCTCCCAACATTAAATTGCAGTGATCCTCTAATAATAAAGAGCAGTGATTCTCCAATTACGGCAGAATCACTGCTCTTTTGTCTTTTTTATCGATTCTAAAGAAATGTATCGTCTTATTTAGAAGAGAAAGCGGCTTATGGGACAGCCGCTTCTTTGTTGCCCTACTGCCTTCCACCGGCGGCAGTATCCAGTGTTTCCTGCTGCCTGGCGATCCAGATCAGACAGGCTGCTCTAAGCAGTGCTTCGGTCCGCTGACCGGCGCTGCAAAAGATCCCGCTGAGGCCGATCTGATACAGATCGGCCTCAGCCGACGCCGCCGGAGTCCCCGCGGCGAGAACTACCGCCGCCGGCTTCACGCTCCGCACGGCGGCAAGGATCTCCCCCGCCGCCAGGGCAAAGCCCTCTGCGGCGGCCCCTTCCGGCGCGAGCTCGCTCGCCGCGCCGTCGAGCACTAGGAAATCGGCGATGCGCGCGATTTCCGCGGCGGCGGAGGGCTCCACATCGGGCGCGATCAGCGCCCCGATGCGGCACGCCGCCGCATAAGCGTGGCCGAGTGTCTGATCGGCCACGACCTCGATGAATTCGCGCTTCGCCGCGAATTCGGCTCTGCTTGCGGTGTAGGCGACCAGCAGGTCAAGGCGGCAATCGCCGCCTTGCCGCTGGCTCTCCGCCACCGCAGTAAAAAGCGCTTCGAGCTGCGCGTCCTGAAGCGCGGTGAGCTTTGCGGGCTGCGCCGCAAGCTCCTCTGGATGAAGCAGGGTGACTGCTGCCCATTCACCATCCGGCGATTCCAGCAGCGCTGTGGTCGCTGCCTGCAATTGATAATAAATCCGCTGCAGCATTCGATTAGCCTGCAGCTCATCTTCACTAGATAACCAGTTCTCATAAAGACAGAACAATTCAGGTTCAAGCAGCCATTCCTCACTTCGTATCAGACAAGGTCCAGCTTGAACGGATCTTGTTCCTTCCCTTGTAGTAGGGCGCTCTTCACGTTTTTCTCGTCCTTCACGCAGCACTAAGAAGGCCGACTGTTCCCCAGGGCGCTTAAAATAAGAACGGTTCAAATGTTCTACGACATCCTTCTGCTCTACTCCGGTGATAAATTCTGCGGCAGCGGAGGCAACGGATCCGGCTTGGCTCATTTCCATCCCAACAGCCCGATCACCGGCCTTATACATGAACTTGAACGGGCGCTCTTCACTACTCCGAAAACCATCCTGCTGACGTTCACCCTTCATCTTCGCACCCACCCTTTAACTTTGGATTGCTGCCGGTACGCCTAGTAAATAAACATCATGCCACCGACATCTTATTACCACACTTATAAATACGGGAACCTCCCATGAAATATGCAAGCGTTGCCAAATCATATGAATAATTAGCCTTATTACATCACAAAAAAAAGGCATTGCCGCATAGCAGCAGATGCCTTCCTTAAACTTCATTGTTCTATTGTTGACTGGCGGCAATGGCCTGTTCCAGATCATAAATAATATCATCAATAGATTCCGTACCAATCGATAAGCGGAGCAATTCCGGAGTTACTCCCGCTGTGGTTTGCTCTTCCTCCGACAGTTGCGCATGTGTTGTGCTTGCAGGGTGGATAATCAATGACTTGGAGTCACCGACATTCGCCAAATGCGAGAACAGTTTCACATTTTCAATCAGCTTGCGTCCCGCAGCACTTCCACCTTTAATACCGAAGGTAAGGATCGCTCCTTGTCCTTTAGGTAAATACTTTTGGGCTAATTCATGAGATGGATGAGTAGGAAGTCCAGAATAACTTACCCATTCTACATCTGCGTGTCCCTCCAAATATTGCGCAACCTTTAGTGCATTCTGGCTGTGACGTTCCATCCGCAAATGGAGTGTTTCGAGCCCTTGCAACAACATCCAAGAGTTAAATGGTGAAATAGAAGCACCTAAATCACGAAGTAATTGAACGCGGGCTTTGATAATATAAGCAATCGGTCCAACAGCTTCCGTATAAACAACGCCATGATAACTTGGATCAGGCTCTGTAAGTCCTGGGAACTTACCGCTTGCCTTCCAGTCGAACTTACCACCGTCCACAATAATTCCACCGATAGAAGTACCATGCCCGCCGATGAATTTAGTTGCCGAATGAACAACGATGTCAGCTCCATGCTCAATCGGACGCAGTAAATATGGACTTGGGAACGTATTATCCACAATAAGAGGAATTCCGTGTTCGTGTGCGATCGCTGCAACGGCTTCAATATCTAGTACATTCCCCTGTGGGTTACCAATGGTTTCTGCATACAAAGCTTTGGTTTTATCATTAATCGCAGCACGGAAGTTCTCTGGATTATCCGAATCCACAAAATGCACCTTAATGCCAAGCTTTGGCAGCGTTGTAGAAAAAAGATTATAAGTTCCACCGTATAGGCTTGCCGCAGATACAATTTCATCCCCAGCACCCGCAATATTTAGAATGGAGAAAGAAATAGCCGCTGCCCCGGAAGCTGTAGCAAGTGCACCTGCTCCACCTTCTAGTGCTGCCAAGCGCTGTTCAAATACATCTGTAGTCGGATTCATCAGCCGAGTGTAAATATTACCGAATTCTTTGAGCGCAAACAGATCCGCTGCATGATCAGCATCACGGAATCCATATGACGTGGTCTGATAAAGCGGTACAGCACGTGCGAAAGTAGTTGGATCAATTTCCTGGCCTGCATGAACAGTCAAAGTTTCAAATGACAGCTTACGGTCTTCTGACATAGGTATTTCCTCCCTTTATAAATAAGAATAGAAATCTTTAACAAATAATAATTGTACCCATTCTCTCATAAACGACATCATTTGAAAAGAAAAATATCTTATTATTCCGGTGTGAATTATTATATTTTGATTTATTCGAAGAAAAGCATGTCCGATGAACATCAGATAACGCTTTCAGAAAAGTTTTTACATCTACGCAATAAAAAAAGAATAGCGGCGGATAAAGCTTGTCCACCTCATCGCACCGCTACTGTTTTACTTATCTTCTTTTAGTAATTGCTTTGGCTTGTTTCTCCCATAGCAATCGCTACACCGCCGCTGGTACCAATACGGCTTGCACCTGCTTGTACCATTACATGGGCATCTTCTGCACTACGAACACCACCGGAAGCCTTCACACCCACATTAGGTCCAACCGTTGCACGCATCAGCGCGATATCTTCCTTCGTTGCCCCACCTGTAGAGAATCCTGTGGATGTTTTTACGAAGTCTGCTCCAGCTTCAACAGAAAGCTTGCAGGCACGAACCTTTTCTTCTTCCGTTAATAAACAGGTCTCGATAATGACCTTAGTCAATGCTTTGCCGCGAGCTGCGTCTACAACTGCTGCAATATCACGTTTAACCAACTCATTGTTACCATCTTTCAGCGCTCCGATGTTGATGACCATATCCACTTCACCTGCACCATTAGCGATAGCATTGGTAGTCTCAAATGCTTTGGTCTCTGTTGTCGAGGATCCGAGCGGGAAGCCGATAACTGTGCAGACTTTAACCTCCGGCGTATCCTTCAACACTTCATGTGCAGTAGCTACCCAAGCAGGGTTTACGCAGACTGAAGCAAACTTATAGGCTTTTGCTTCCTCTGCCAATTTAACGATATCTTCTTTCCGTGCATCTGCTTTAAGCAGTGTATGATCAATGATCCCCGATAGTGTAATTTCGCTCATTTTTGTCATTCCTCCATGATTTGGATAGTGAATTTTTTTCATCTCTGTAATCATACCAATAGAACTCTGCTTTGCAAAGTCGACTCGGCGACCAGACCCACCCTAACCTCGGTTAACTCATATAAATATATTTGAAGCAGGTCATTATTTACTTAATTATCTTTTCAAGTTAATTTTATACCTTCTTGTATTTTTTAAAATATAAAGGATGATCACCCTAAACTTTCCCATTAAAAAATACGATAACATCTGGAAACTTTAATTTCACCTCAAACGCTGCAGCCCAAAAACTGAATGTACAAGTAGAAGGTTCTATGTCCCCTGAGGACGCCGGGCGCTTCATTCAGGAGTACAACCAAGTCGTAAGTACATTTGACCCGGCACAATATGAGACCATTTTAGACTGCAAGACATTAAACGTATCCTCGCCCGACACTCTTCCAATGCTTGAGCAATGCTACATACTGTATAAAGAATCAGGATTTAAAAAAGTAACCTTCATTATTGCCAAAAGCCCTGTCCTAAAAATGCAGCTAAGCCGAGTAGCCCGGGCAACGAAATTAGAAAATTACGAAATTATTGAAGCATAGGGGGGTTCATTTGGGACATATAACCATCCACCAAGCTGCTTATTACCATCCGGAACATGTCGTATCTAATGATTATTATCTGGAGCATTTCAAATGGGGGTTTGAGAGGAGAGCTTCAGGAACTTAGTAGTTCACGCGCCAGTAGTCGGTAAACCTCTAGACGTTTCTCCTGCGAATGCGGAATGCTGCATATCATTGCTTCCTGGAATCCATATTGTGCTTGTTCTTCTTGCAAGCGTACGGCGATGTCTTTAACCGCACCAACCAAATGAATCTTACGGGCTTCCTTGATTGACATCCGGTCAATTTCCGATAACGATATGTTCTGAGCTTCTTCTGGTGTCAGCACCTGAGTAATTCTGCCCTTGCTCATCATCAACCGAAAAATATCCTGCGGTAATGCCTCATACTCAGCTTCTTCCTTCGTTTCTGTGGTGGTCACCATATAGGATACACTAATCTCAGGTTTGTCCATGAAGATAGAAGGCTGGTAGCTATTCCGATATTGATCCAAGATCTCATTACTCATCGCACCATTAAAAAATTGCGCAAAGGAGTATCCGACTCCCATCTGTGCAGCTTTTCGCGCACTGTTGCCGCTCGAACCTAACAACCATACTTCAGGGAGCGCCACCTTCGTTGGAGCGGCAAGATTTTTGGCATATAACTCATTTTCCGGAATCTGATCACTAAGCAGCTGCATAGTAATGCCAAGCTTATCATACATATTATGCAGCATTAACTCGCGGCCTTCCGACAGAGCGTACATGGCACTTGTATCGCCACCAGGAGCTCGTCCCACACCGAAATCAATTCTCCCCGGGGAAAAAGCACTTAACGTTTTAAATACTTCCGCCAGCTTAAGTGGAGAATAATGCATCATCATAACACCGCCGGTGCCGATTCGAATACGGTTGGTCTTAGCAGCTAAACGGGCAGCCGTTACTTCCGGAGCTGAGCTAGCAAATGTATTTCCGCCATGGTGCTCAGCCATCCACATTCTGCTATATCCCAACTCATCTGCTAAAATAGCTAGTTCTTCTGCTTTATTCAGAGCACCTTCCGCTGTGTTACCACTTGTCACGGGTGCCTGATCCAATACGCTTAATCTCATGCGAATACATCCCTTCTTTGGTCAGATGACCATTTTATTGCTGATCCATTCCTCTAAGGCTGCAATCTTATCTTTAAAGCGTTCACCAAGCATTTCCTCCGACAACGAAGCAATAGTCTCCCGCTTTAATACAGCTTTCCAAGAGGATTCAGCTTCTTCCATCAGATTCGTTAACAGGCAGCAGCTATCTTCTTTTTCTAAATCCAACATGTCTACCAGAATACCATTGGATGAATACAGCGACTGCTGTCCTTCCACCGCAAGGTAAACGTCATATACACGAATATCTTCAGGTCTCTTCTTTAATTTAAAGCCGCCTTTAATGCCGGGAACAGACGTGATGATGTCTGCGGTTACCAGCTTTCTTAACAGTTTCTGAAAATAGGTCGCCGATGCTCCGAGCTGCTGGCTAATCGCTTCTCCAGACAGCACCGCCTTGTCCGGCAGCATGTTAAGCAGAACCAGTGCATACACTGACTGTTCTACCCCTGTTTTCATATGCATGTACAGCACCTCGATCTACGTAAATTGCTTAATACAAACTGTAGACTATACCACCCGTGTACAAAGCGGATAAACATTATCCACTTTGTACTTTATATCAGTTTGCACCAAAAGTAAAACCCTGCTCATCTTCTCTTACAGTTAATATCTGCTATAAAAAAAAGATCGCGCATATAGCGCAATCTTTTTTCATATGGATAATCCCACTCGCTGAACCAACTGTGAGCTCTGGTCATTAAGTCCGGTAATGGTGACTTTTTTGCCACGCTCGGCTTATTTGCTCATCGTCTTCGCTATGGCATGAACTGCGGATTGGTCCCACACATGGGAGTGTGAAAAATCGATAACAAAACGCCAATAGAAAGGTTGTCCGTAGCCACCACAGTGACCACCGTTACAATCATAACCAGCACATCGCTTAGCAGAACACGGGTTAGAGATTTAAGCGAGCCCCATTCAAAGGTGCTGATACAGACCATTATCATTACGCCAACGAGCGCGCCCATCGGAATCTGCTTAACCACATCGCCAAGTACGATAATTAGGAACAATAAAAAGATCCCTGATACAAACGTGGACAGACGCGTGCGTCCTCCTGACTTCATGTTAACCATGGACTGGCCAATCTTCGCACAGCCTGCCATCCCTCCGAAAAAACCAGTGACTACATTCGCCAGCCCCTGTCCCTTCGCCTCCCTATTCTTATCACTACCTGTGCCAGTAATATCGTCGATTAAGGTGGCAGTCATCAGTGATTCCAATAGCCCAACTAGCCATAGCCCCCGTAGCCGCCGAGATCATTCCGGGTCTGCCTCCGGCAAGTGCGGTTACAATTGCAATACAAAAAGAGGCATATAAACCAACCATCGGACTTACTCCCGCCAGGATCGAAAAAGCGATCGCTTCAGGAATCAGTGCAACGGCTACGGTCATCCCCGATAAAATATCGGTTCGAGTGTTAGAAAGCCACCCATTATTTAAGGTAAGCTGCTTCAAAATCTAATTTTCTCCTGTGACTAATAAGGTATATAGGCCTTTTTCAAAAGACCCGGGGCCGGTGCAACGCTAATGTTCCTTATTGTACTCGACCCGTCTTCACCTTCACAAAAAGATTAGTAAGACTTATAAGCGCTTATTCAACTCATTTTCTAGCCAATTCTTGAAATATCATTCAAATTCTATATTTCTAGATTACCGGTATAGTCCGGAAGCTTTCACTTCATTAAAGAAGGTGTTGAACTCATCAATATTCAGCTGCTGCGCGGCATCGGATAACGCAGTTGCAGGATCAGGATGCACCTCGACCATAATACCATCGGCTCCGGCTGCGAGTGCGGCTTTTGCACAAGGGATAAGAATATCTTTGCGTCCTGTCGAGTGAGTAACATCGACCAATACTGGCAAATGGCATTCCTGCTTAAGAATAGGCACAGCTGAGATATCGAGCGTGTTGCGGGTCGCTTTTTCATAGGTACGAATTCCGCGTTCAATCAACATGATTTGTGTGTTACCACGAGACATGATGTATTCCGCTGCATGTATGAATTCATCGAGCGTGGCAGCCAATCCGCGTTTCAGCAGCACTGGCTTATTGACTTCTCCGACCGCTTTTAGCAGCTCAAAATTATGCATGTTCCGTGCACCGATCTGGATGATATCTACATAATCTAAAGACTCTTCAATATGTCTTGGGTCTACAATTTCACTGATGGTCAGCAGACCATAATCATTTGCTGCTTCACGTAATATTCTTAGGCCGTCCATACCTAGACCTTGGAAGTCATAAGGGGAAGTCCGCGGCTTGAAGGCACCTCCACGCATAACACGTACACCAGCTTTTTGCAGGGCTGCAGCTACGGTGCGGGTCTGTAGTTCACTTTCTACAGAGCAAGGACCAGCTACCATTAGTGAAGAAGAACCGCCAACAGTAACATCTCCAGGCAGAACAATCACAGTGTCTTCTTTGTGACTCTTACGCGCTACTAGTAAAGTTTTTTTATGTTCATCGGATTGTAAGTCCAGAGATGCTGAAAAAATTTGTTTGAAGAGGCTGCGGATGGTTCCGTTAGTGAAAGGTCCTTTGTTGCTCGCTACGAGCTGATCCAGCATTTTCTTTTCACGTTCTGGATCGAATTTAGGCACACCTTGCTTTTCTTTAACTACTCCAATCTCCTGCACAATTTTAGCCCGCTCGGAGATCAGCTCCAGCAATTGCCCATTAATTTCATCCAGACGACCTCTAAGAACATCCAATTCCACGTTACTCATTACCCTTCCACTCCCTCTTCTTATTTATAATTTGAAACGCAAAAAGGCCCCCCGTCGCAAGGGACGAGGAGCCGTGGTACCACCCTTATTTAGAATTAACCCCTAAACTAGCACAAAGGAATAGCAAATCGGATTCCTTTGACTAAAGATTAACTCTATCTTATACCCGGTAACGCGGGGCGCGGGCCTCCCTACTCATACCTGTCACGACCTGTGACAAACTACTTCAGGGGCCGACTCGGAAGTGAACTTCGGCATTAATCGTCTCATGAGGGTGCTCTCAGTCTCCGGCACGCCTTCCCTGTTAAGATCCGCTATAATGCTTACTCTCTTCGTCATAGTCCTTGTTTATATCAGCGCGTCTTTTGCGCTGGTTTCTGCTATCTTAATCAAAAAATGATTCCGATGCAAGATAGCAATGGAACGCTGAGTAGCTTTAATGCATTAAAATATCATCAAGAACAATTATTCTTATAACAACTCGCTTGAATAGGTTTGAAATATGAAATAACCCATATCCATACTATTCCAGGACTGCTTTAAGGGTTCCAATCCCTTTCTATGTATGAAGTTGACAGCGATATTTTGATTGTTTACAATTAAATCATTGAAAATATTTCCTGTTCTTATTCACTACCAGCTTTAGCGTTTACAATACATAACTGAAGGGATGTAGCAGCATGAGCATTTATCCATATACAGCACGCAGTATTCGAGGAAAAGAGATCGAACTAGAGGAATACAAAGGTAAAGTACTTTTGATTGTGAATACAGCAAGTAAGTGTGGGTTTACCCACCAATACTCCGATCTGCAAAAGCTCTATGAGCGATACGAGGATCGTGGCTTCCAAATTCTCGGTTTCCCTTCCAATCAATTCGGGGAGCAGGAACCTGGCACCAACGAAGAAGTGAATGTATTTTGCCAAATCAATTACGGCGTTACGTTCCCTCTCTTTGAGAAGGTTGAAGTAAAGGGCGAAAATAAGCATCCCCTGTTCACTCACCTTACAGAGCAGGCTGGATTTGAAGGCTTCGACATGAACCATTCTTCAGGAAAGCTGCTTCAAAGCATGCTTGAGAGCAAGGATCCGGAGGCACTGAACAATGACGAAATTAAATGGAACTTTACTAAATTTCTAATTGATCGCGAAGGCAATGTAATTACAAGATTCGAATCTACTGTGGATCCGCTGGATATTGAGCCAGCGATCGAAGCACTGCTATAGATTTTTCTAGATATATACCGAACTAATGATATTAACTTAAAGCACAGTAGTCACTGCGGTGAATAATCGGACTTCCGGCCGCTGTTGTCCCCAGATTTCTTGATTCAAACCGCTCTTCGCGGTGGAAATCCCGGGACAAAGGCGGTCGCTATCGCTCCTACAGTTCCAATATTCCCCTCCGATCCTTCTCGCTTTTTGTTATTTTCTTATGTTCAACCTATATAGATTGAATTTCTATACAACAATAAGCCGCCCAGACTTGATATGCTCCCTGTCAAGTGGACAGTCTAAAAAACAAAAATAGTTCGTTAAGATACCTCAACTCGTATTACCAGAGCTGAGGTATCTTCGTTATGCAACTCGTCGGTATTCGTTAGGTGACAAGCCATCCAAACATTCTACGTAGCGGTAATTATTGTAGTAGTGAATGTATTTGCTAACCTCTTTGAGGACATCTTCATAGGCGTCATACTTTGTAAGATAAAAGCTTTCTGACTTGTAGGTACCCCAAAATCGCTCAATAGGTTGGTTGTCCAGGCATCGGCTCACACGAGACATGCTTTTCTTAAATCCGTATTTCACATGAAGTCGGTTATACTCATGAGACGTGTACTGGAAGCCTCTGTCGCTTTGTAAAAGAGGGGATACGCCGGATTCTTCGGGTAAGCCCTTTTCAACGTATCCATCACGAGTTTATTGTTGTTGGAATGGCTTAATACCCATGAGACAATGGAATTATCATATACATCAATAATAGCGCTCAAATAGGCTTTGCGCCCATTCCCATACTTCAGTTCTGTCACATCTGTACACCACTTTGAATTAGGAGAATTGGCATCAAAGTTACGGTTCATTACATTTTCAGTTACATGGATCTCCGCAGCTTTCACATAACTTGCTCGTTTTCTGCGAATGACCGCTTTAAGCCCAAGAGCACACATGATTCGGTAATAACGCTTTTTGTTGTAGTTATTTTTGAGCTTCCGGTTTAATTGCGTGCGCATTTGACGATAGCCAAGTATCCCTTTTCGCTTGTCATAACGAAGCTTTACTTCTTTGGCTAACGCACGGATTTCATGTTCCATGCTAGAGGGT
This sequence comes from Paenibacillus pseudetheri, assembly GCF_924513355.1. Classification (NCBI taxonomy): domain Bacteria; kingdom Bacillati; phylum Bacillota; class Bacilli; order Caryophanales; family Paenibacillaceae; genus Paenibacillus; species Paenibacillus pseudetheri. The sequence goes on along the minus strand of NZ_CAKMAB010000026.1, from coordinate 325 downwards.
TTCCATTTTGATCACTTGTAATAGGCAGATCGAGCAACCCCAGCTAACGCACACAATTTCGTAATTTCGTGACCTTTTTCTTTGTTCAGTTCTTGAATCGCTTGATACAAGTTTACATGTCGAACAAGGGTTAGCGTGTATTTCGTCGCTTGATCTCCGCCAACTTTTTTGCGAAGTCATTCTCCATCTCTAGGTATCATTTCGCGCTTCTAGCTCTTTAATCCGTAGCTTAAGGCGTTCATGCTCATCTAGTTCTTCTTCAGGCTTTTTGCGACCGCGATGGTCCTGAAGAGCCTCCTCACGGCCAGCTTGATATTTCCGAACC
>NZ_CAKMAB010000025.1:0-90525 GCF_924513355.1 Paenibacillus pseudetheri | reverse complement strand
ACCTAACGAATACCGACGTGCTGCATAACGAAGATACCTCAGCTCTGGTAATACGAGCTGAGGTATCTAAACTAACTATTTTTGTTTTTTAGACTGTCCACTTGACAGGGAGCACTTCAATTTCCCTGAGCGTCTTTTTTTGAACTCTACTTTAATTCCCTGGTTCTCATACAGCAAATGTTGCTTTGGATGCTCCTTGCTGTGTGGCTGGCAGGGAATATAGGGAATAGCAATTGGAATCATGTGTATGCTATGCTACCTTGGATGCGCTTGGTAAAGTGGTAGTAGCCAATACTGAAATACCAGCAGGAGTGATCGTGGCTTTAATCGGTGCTCCATACTTCTTATATTTATTAATTAAAAGCGAATAACTGAAGGGACTTCGGACATGAACAAGGTTATTGTAATTGGTGCAGGGATATTAGGGGCTTCAGCAGCTTATCAGTTAAGCAAGTTAGGTGCTGAAGTCATAATAATAGATCGTAAAGATGCTGGACAAGCAACGGATGCAGCAGCAGGGATTATTTGTCCATGGTTATCTCAACGCAGAAACAAAGCATGGTATCGTCTTGCTAAGGCGGGAGCAAGCTTTTATCCAGCGCTTATTCAGGAGCTTCAAGAGGCAGGAGAAACCGAGACTGGATACGCAAAAGTAGGAGCGATATGTATTCATGATGATTTGAAAAAGTTACTAGCGATGAAAGAAAGAGCGGAGTTGCGCAGAGAGGATGCCCCTGAAATAGGGGAACTTACGATGCTGACAGATCTTGAAGCACAAGAGAAGTTTCCATTATTATCGGAAGGTTATCATGCGCTTCATGTATCGGGTGCAGCAAGAGTGGATGGACGTGAATTACGTGATGCTTTGCTAAGGGCGGCACAGCGTAACGGTGCGCAAATGATTGAGGGAGATGCTATTCTAGAGCATGATGATCATGAAATTAAAGGGGTTAGCGTAGGAGAACAGACATTCACAGCGGATGAAGTGATTGTGTGCGCAGGGGCTTGGTCTAACGCTTTGCTTCATCCGCTTGGGATCATGCTCCAGGTGCGTTATCAAAAAGCTCAAATTATGCACTTGAAGCTTGCTCAACAAGCGAGTACAGAGCAATGGCCTGTGGTAATGCCGCCTACAGATCAATATATCCTTGCATTTGCGGATCAAAATATCGTAGTAGGTGCTACTCACGAAAATGATGTTGTAGATTATGATACCTCTGTAACCGCAGGTGGAATGCAAGAAATTCTAAATAAAGGTCTTCAAACGGCTTCCGGTCTTGCAGATTGTAGCCTAAATGAGATAAGAGTAGGGTTCCGTCCCTTTACTGCGGATTTTCTTCCCGTGTTAGGCCGGGTTCAAGGATGGAATAAACTCATTGTTGCTAATGGACTAGGGTCTTCCGGATTAACGATGGGACCCTTTCTTGGTGAGCAGCTAGCCAAGCTAGCCATGAATCAACAGGTAGATATTCAGCTTGAAGACTATGCATTAGAGCATGCGATAAATTGATTAGAAGGAACACGTATAAAAACCCCTTCTAGCGAAGGTTTTTTTTATCATTTATACTGATAAGACCAATTTATCTTCCTAGGAGTTGTCTAACGAATCATGATAAAGAAAGAAGTCGCGCATATACGCAAGCAATTTAAGCTGGATCACGATTTAATGAGTATTTACGATATTCTCAACGTGTATATTATGAAGGAAAGCAATGAGATCTATCATTGGGAGCGCCTGCCGTTTGGAATGGTGGACAGAGAGAAGCAGGAGCTGTACATGGGCAATTTCAAAAAACTCATGACCGGCGAACTGGACCAGAAGTTGTTTGAGTTGAAGTTTCAGGCGGAAGCGGTGGAGCCAGCGCAGGTAATGCTTCACCAAGCTTTGGTGACTGGGGATCCAGATGAATGGCAGGACCTGATGCTGCTGTTGGTGGACAGAATGATGGCGGATACTCATTATGAACGCGATACGGTGATCACTTTCGTTCGCGGACAGTATTACCGCCCGACCAAAGATAGAAACGATGAAGCCGAGGAAAGTGAGAAAAACGAACTATTCGCGCATCCTTTTATTTTATGCAGCGTGAATTCCACGGAGAAGCAACGGAAAGCTCTCTTATTTGATTATGTGGAAAGGGAATTCAAGTACAACGTCATTGTAGATCCGATTGTTAAGTTAAGTACACCGGAGCAGGGCTTCTTCTACCCGAGCGTGACGGACAATTATTCCGATGTGAACCGCATTCTGTATTGTACGGGAAAATCGAACTTTCCAGATCCGCACTTTATCGAGCAGGTCTTGAACGCCGAAAGATCCGTGACGGCACTGGAAGAGAGAGCTATTTTCGAAGACATCGTGAAGGAAGTGGCGGGCGAACAACTTGACGCGACCACCATTGCTCAGCTGTACGAAGAAATCCACCAGGTCATCGAAACCAACCAAGATGAAGAAGAACCTCCTAAGCTCGACTATAGAGATGTAGAACGTGTGCTGAAGGTAAGCGGCGTTGAAGACGTGACGATGGAAAAAGTGGAACGTGCGTTTGAAACCATCGTCGACGACAAGCACTATGAGATGAAGGCAAGTAGCGTGATGCCGAAATTCACTACAAAATCGATAAAGATCGAAACAAAGGTAGCTACGATTTCGGTCAGTCCTCAGGATTTGAAATATGTGAAGCAAGTGAATTATCAAGGTAGACGCAGCATTTTGATTGAGGTTGACGAAGATGCTGTGATCGAAGGATTTACACTCACTACAGAAACGCTTTAGACTGCTTCGACAACGTTATGGGCTATCCCTAAAGTCTTTGATCAAGACTTGGGATAGCCCATTTTGTATTTATCAAATAGGGTACTTAAAGATAAAAACAGCAAGGTACGGTAGTGCTTCTGCACCTACATGTTTGGCACTGGCTTTAAAGGGCGAAATCACTTCGTCTACGGTAAAAGAGACAGAGCCCTCTTGTTGATGCTTACAAAAACGGAGCATAACATACCTAGGGATGAAGGTCACATCTCCGGCTTTAAAGGGTACGGATTCACCTTTGATCTCCATGATGCCGCTATCCGAATGACAAATACCAATCTCTAAATGGTTATGAAAATGGAGATGTTCACTTTTGATAATATTGGGTGCTCTGCTGGTTCAGCATGGAGTGGTGGAGACGCTGGAGTGACAATAAGTGCGTGGACTTACTGACAGAGTGGGTCTATGAAGGTGGTACTTTTATAGGCGTGAATCAGCCTTCGGCGCTTGAAGGTTATGGCCACTTTTTCAGAATGGCACATGTTCTTGGTCTAGATGAGGATACAGGCTCCAGAGTAGCGCATGGGAAATGGACATATGAAGTGAAGGATGAGCTTGGTTTAGTGCCTGCTGGAGCTAGCATAACACCCAAAAATAACCTTTATCTTACCGATGGATCAGCAGCGGTTGTGAATGAAACGGATGGGAGGATAACTATATCCACGCATGCCTTTGGTAAAGGAAAAGGGATCTACCTTCCATCTTTCCAATTCAGCTTTGAGAATACAAGATTGCTGCTGAATTTGATTCGTTTTGCGGGGAATGAGTTCATGGAGACAAAGTACATTACGGATAACTTAAATACAGAGTGTGCTTATTATCCGGCAAGTAAAATCCTCGTGGTCATTAACAACAGCGATCAGCATCAAAAAACTACGATTGATACGGATTATGGACAACAAACCCTGGGATTAGATCCGTATGACACGATCATTAGAACGATTGGGGATTGGATTAATAATATTGAACAAAAAGCTCAAGCCACGGCTAATCGCTGATGCCTGAGCTTTTTTTCTGTGTCACCAAATTGATCCGTCCTATTTGTTGAAGTTTTATACGGTAAAGCGGGTTAGACGTTAGAATTTAGATCATGCTATGTTTTGAATCTTTTTATTTTATACATGTGTTCTTGAAGTTCACAATATCCCTCGCAACAATAACTATAACTAAACTCTCCCTTGCTGAGCATAGCCTGCCTCATCCATTCTTTAACTAAGAAATGATTTGCAGCGCCATAAAAGATTGGAGACGATGTTTATTCATGAGGGACTTTGTAATCCGAAATCCGAAGGATGAAGATTCGGAGCAAATTGAAAGCATGGATTTTGTTCTAAAAATGCTATATCTGTATCATGGAGATCTGGATAAGCGAAATATGTTCTGTGCAGTGAGTGGCGACGGAGAGGTTCTGGCCGTTGCTCATCTGATGAAGCATGATACTTTTCATGCGGTTGGACATGATGAAGACCCAAGCTTCAAACGATATCTCAATTACGAAATTGTATTTGCAGAGAACGCCGAGGATGAAGGTATCAAAGCTGCACTGATTGAAGCATTAATCGGACGGGCCAGAGAAATTAAAGCTGGGTATCAAGAGAAGCGCATTATCATGGCTCAATATCTCGACACAGATGATCTCGAAGAGTTGAGCTTCTGTCTAGCGCGTGGATTTACGATTTGCGATACGATTGTCGTGTTTAAATTTGACTTGAGTAGGGAGATTCCTAAGTTTCCTTTACCAGAAGGGGTTCTGGTAAGGCCAACTGCACTGAACAATAGTGAAGCTCAGGAACAGTATCATCAAGCTGAACTCGCTGCCTTTGACGGTGTGGCGTGGAGTCTGAACCATTTGGGCTGGATGCAGGGATCTCCCGAAATCGTTAATTTCTGTGCGTTTCATTACGATCAATTGATCGGCAACACCTCAACCTGGAGAATCACAGAGGAGAGAAGTGCAACGGAGAATGTATTCGTCATTCCTGAATGGCAGAAAAAGGGTGTCGCTCGTAACATCATCTGCACCGCACTGAACTATCTACAGCAGCAGGGCAAAACAATCGCTACATTAGGCACGCATGGTGATAATAAGAAAGCTATTCGATTATATACCCAGATCGGTTATAAGTTGTGTGGTTTCAGGTTTACCGTTGGTTATGAAATCCAATAAACAGACTTTATAGTTCATTTCAATATTTTACCTTCTATGGTACTATGTCTACGATCATTAAAGGAATAATTTAGAAGAGTGGGTGGATTTCATGGAAATCGGTGCTGTCACTTTGATTGTAAAAGACATGAAAAAGATGGTTACATTTTATCGGGACGTCATGAACATGGCGATAGAATGGGATGGTGGCGTATTTACCGGGGTTCAGCTAAAGAGTGGTGTGTTTTTTAATTTGTGTCAGCGGGATGCGCTGAGTATTTCAGGGCTAGGTTATCCTAATGGGTTGAATGGGACAATGGAAGTCTCATTTGGCGTTCCCTCACCTGAAGAGGTCGACAAGGAATTTGAGTGTCTGGTAAAGGCAGGTGCAACTCCTATAAAAGAACCTATTTCACAGCCCTATGGGTTGCGTGAAGCTGTTGTGGCTGACCCAGAAGGCAATTTGCTTGAGATCGTAGCGGGCATTCCACAAGAATAATTGGGTATATACAATCACCCGAAAGGAAGAATTGCTCTTGAGAACACCTATAACTAATGTAAACTGGCTTGAACACCATGAAATCATGGATGAGCTACTCTATCATGAAGCCAGCTTAACCACGCATCCGATGGATGATGGCTTTGAAGCTGAGGTTCTAAAGATCAATTTAGATCAGGAAAGCTATGTCTTGAAAACATGGAGTAAGAGCTCCAAACCAGATGTTCAGTTTCAATACCGTTTATTGGAGGTCCTGTCCGAACGAGGGGTAGCCGTCTCCAAACCAGTGGGCTGGGGGATTAATCCGGACGGGAATAAGGTGTTGTTAACAAGCTTTGACGGAACTCCAATTCATAAAGTGAATAATAAGACAATGAAGGAGCTCGCGAGCATTTTAGCCAGAATTCATCAAATAGATTTCGCTGAGCTGGAACATATACAACTACCTAAGTACGATTTCATCGATTACTTTTTTCCAGAAGCAAGAGAGCACGCAGACCTTAATCATGCACTTATTTCACTAGTGGAGCAAACTCCTATGAAACAAGATCGTATCATTCATGGAGATTTTCATTTAGGAAATATAGTAGAGGAACAACAGCGATTTACCGTCATCGATTGGACGAACGGCCAGTTGGGAGACCCTCGATATGATTTTGCATGGTCACTTATTCTGCTGAAAATCCACATCTCCGAGCGTTACGCTGATATGTTCCGTTCTGCTTATCTATTGGAGAATTTTATGAAGCAGGAAGAGTTTGAGGTGTTCGAAGGATGGGCTTGTCTAAGATGGATCTTACTGAATAGACGAGGCAGTACACCCAAAGGACCTAATGTATCGAAGAGGGTAAAGAGCATACTAGGAAGTAATCGATTCCTGAAAAATTTGGATTTCCAAGGGTTTAAATAAACTCTATCTTAAAAAGAATTACAATACAGACCGCAACCCTTTGCGTGGAGGGCGGTCTATTTACGTTTGTTCGCTGCGAGATTTCAATACATCAGATCGTGATCATTTTATTGTTTCCCTCGCTTGCCGACGGATGATTCGCAGACGGTGCTTTCACTGGCACTCGATATGCTGTACACAAAGATTAAGTGTGATAGGATAGGATAAGATTACATTTAAATTCCCCGCGGGGTAAGAAAAGAGAATAGGGAGCAACATGAGAATCATTATATCGCCTGCCAAGAAGATGAAGATGGACACGGATTTCTTGGATTGCCGCCAGATGCCGCAATTCATAAGCGAGTCGCAGACTCTTCTGGCCTTATTACAAAAGTTGAATTATGAAGAAGCCAAATCGCTATGGAAATGCAATGATGCCATCGCCACGCTAAATGTGGAACGGATTCGTGATATGGATGTAACACGGAATCTTACACCGGCTATCTTTTCCTATGAAGGTATCCAGTACCAGTACATGGCACCTGGGGTACTTCAAATGGAGGAGCTGGAATATCTTCAGCAGCATTTACGGATATTGTCCGGGTTCTATGGAATCGTCCGGCCGTTTGACGGCGTTGTTCCTTACAGGCTGGAGATGCAGGCTAAGCTTAGCGGACCAGGTTTCAATTCTATCTACGAGTTCTGGAACAGGAAGTTAGCGGATCAACTATTTTCGGAGAGTGACATCATTCTGAATCTGGCCTCCAAGGAATACAGCAAGTGCATCTCCCCGTATGTTGGCGGAAACGTTCGAATGATTAGCTGTGTATTCGGGCAGGAAATCGGCGGTAAGATCGTGGAGAGAGCGACTTTGGTCAAGATGGCCAGAGGTGAAATGGTGCGTTTCATGGCTGAGCGACAAATCACCTGTGTGGAGGATATCAAAGACTTCGACGGGTTTGATTTCAGCTTTGCTGATGAGCTGTCGAATGAGAGTACGTACGTGTTTATACAAAAAAAGAATGAATAGAGTAAGTAGTACTATGGGTAATCTTGGAGGCGGCTCTACACCGGCTTCAGGGTTACCTTTATTTTTGGTCAACAAACCTAGCTGGGAAATTCTAGTTTTTTTAAAGGGGATAGACTGCGTTATAGAGAATAATGTTCGGATGGAATAAGAACAGGTGAAAGAGGAGGGCTTATGATTTTTAAAAGAGATCCATTGGACAAACAGAGCTTACTTAAAGAATTGGATTCACTAGGCTATTCCGATAGAGTCAAAAAAGTAGCGATATTAGGCCGAGATCATCTTGGATCTGTCCAGTACTCCCAATTACTAGCCTCCTTGCTGGAGGATGGCGTTTATGAATCACGTCTTGCCTTAATCGGTGCCATTGCAACACATGATGCCCCTATTATTCTGTCAGCACTGCGGCATCCCATGGCAAGTATCAGAAATACGGCTGCGGGTCTTTTGGCAAAGGTGGCTTCAGATGCTGATATTGAACGTGAGCTCCCCCATTTATCATATGATTGCCGCCGCAAGCTACTGCACAGTATTTCACATATTAACCGTCAGGAATTGGCGGAACGTTTATTGCCTGTAGTGTACGCCCGGTGGGGAGCGGAGGAGGCAGCGATTATACTGCAGGCCTGTTATTCGGAAACAGTTAGTAAGTGGCTTGTAGATATCGGATATGCCATAAAAGACTGGAAGAAACTAGCCAGCAGGCATCTTGACGTAGTAGCGGAATACTTTGAAACAACGCTAGGAAGCACACCACCCAGGGAAAAGGGAAATGTCTGGTGGAGGTTCTCATCAGCTATGGAGATCTTATGCAATCTGAAGGCGGATCTGGTACTTGCGTGTGCGATGAATCATGGACCCGAGGGTGTCATACATCCTGCGTTAAAGGAACAATTTGGCACGCTTGTACGCCAAAATCCGAATAAGGCGTATCAGTTGCTGACTCGAACGGAGTCGCGGAGGGATCTGATTTCTTATGGTGTGCCTGAAGGGGTTCTAAAAAGAAAAAAATATTTATCCATGGATCAATGGATTGAGATAGCGAAATTACTCGCAGATCACCCGTTGCATTTAGCGAAGCTGCTGCATAATATTGCACCTTCCAACCGCAAAGTGATTTTTGATGCCGTGTATGAAGAAGATAAGCGCCAAGAACGTATTTTTCCAGAAAGATTACTATATGTATTACCTCATGCCTTGCGTGACAAGGAAGCCACCCGGATGCTTGGCCTTCGTGAAATCAATGATGACCGAGATAGAACAATCAGACTCACCGCTTGCCGTTCTATTCTTCATTCAAGAGCTGGGCTTGAACAAGCAACAAAGGTATCTAGTTCAGAAGAACGTTCCACGGCGCTTATGCAGTTGATTAGAAGTACGGTTCTGTCGAGACAGGGTATGCATGAGACTTTGGTATTTTTGGGCCGGATTAGAAATGAGCAGGATCCTGTTCGAGGTTTTGTGTTCAAAGAGCTTTCAGAAAGTCCTGCGTCTGTGTTCACCGATGCCCATGTACAAGAACTTACTATACTTGTTGATAGTGTTATAGATGCCAGAGATACTTCATATGGTACGAAGTTTTCCGTTCAACAGCTAGCATTTGCTATTCTGCGGCATAACGCTTTGCAGCCTCACAGTGAGTTGTTCAAGTTCTCTTTAAATACGATCCGAAAACTGGCCCAGCAGAACGGACAGCTTTCACTTCCATCATTGGAGAAGAATTTACTGCAGGGAGTAGAAGAGGTCATCTTTGATGAAATCTATACATTAGCTGTACAGGGCAACAAAAGAGAAGACTACAATCTGGTGCTTAGCCTGGCTAGCTCATTTGGTAAAAGAGGTTACGGCATTGTAAAACTTCAGAATCTGTTAAAGGAAGCATCGAGAGCAAAGGCAGATTCTACAGCTATGCAAGCGACCAGGCACTGGCTTGCGCCTCATACAACACGTGATGCCAGAGTTAAGGAACTATTAGCTTTGGATAAATCGTATATTACGATCCATGAAGTATTCCAGCATCTGCATCTGAAACGTCAAGAATGGCTCGATCCCTTTATTTCGGGGGCTGCCATTAAGGGCAAGTTCTTATCAGGTAAAACGATCTATCTTGTTCCAGCTACGGACGGATTCAACAGGTGGCTACCGCGCCAGCAGCAAGCATTAAGTTCCTTATTAGAAAAAATCGCCTTCGATGCTAAGCGCAACCATTCGGAGCGTTCGAGAGTTATTAAGATCATGGCAAGTATGCCTGATCTTGGTCCAGATAGATTACTTGAGCTTTTACAGGACAAGGAAGTAACTGTAGTAGAAGCTGCACTTCATGCCCTTTCACTCAAGGAAGAACCGGAGAAGGCACTTTCCGTTCTGCTGGAGAATCTGGAGGGGGACCGGGCCCGTGTAGCCATGTACTCGATACCCAGATGCATCCGTAGAGTGAATCCGGGGCTACTGGTTTCCATGCTGAAAGAGCTGCTGAATCGGGATAAGCTGAAGATCACTGTCAGAAAAGAGGCCATCCGCTTACTGGGTGCTTATAGAAGTGATGACAGCATTCCACTATTGATAAACGAGTTCGAGAAACCAAATGCACACAAGGATGTAATCATTGCCATAGGGCATGCTGCAAAACAGCTTTTAGATGATGGGCGCGCTTGGGAGATTTTAAGTGCAATGGCCGTTTCATCAGAAAGTGATATCGCAAGAAGCTTGTTATCCCAACACCCTAATGATCTTCCGCTAGACTATAGACTTCGCTATTTAAAATTAATCATTGAAATCGGAAATCATCCGGATGGGTTTGTCGGTAAGTATGCTTTCAGTTCTATGATGTGGTGGACCAATGGAAATGAAGGCATTGTAGCAGCTGCCACCGCTCAGGCTATTACGGATTTGAAAGACAGCACTAGATGGGAATTTGCTATGAACACGCTGATACAAACCTGCCGCGATGGTAAGATCAATGAGGTTGTAATCGGCGTTTGTCAGAAATTAGCTAGTGCGGCGATAAGGGATGAATGGAATGCAACTACCAGTAGAGATTTGCCTCATCGGCAACGTCTCCTGAAACTTATCAACCAGCTGAACGCTTTGCCAACAATCACCCGGGTGCACCTTAAACCTTTGTATACGGGATTGATTGAGTGTCTAACATCGGATGAGACTTTACAACAAGTTGTGATGAAACTGTATATAGCAGTAATAGACTGGAATAATGTGAAGGAATCCGCCGCTTATCTGAATCAGATGGTTAACTGTATTTCAAATCAGCCGCAGCTGTTGAGCGACGCCTACAAGCAGGTAGCACATAATTTAAAAGACAGCACAGGCTACTGGAGTCCGGAGACTTTACTCAAAATTGTAGATGTGCTAGGGTCTGAGGGGAGTTACGAATCTCAGTATATTGGACTTTCGTTGCTTGAGGTTGCCGGAAGTGCTCTACTCTGGAGTCCAGAGCCTGCAGAGCGTTTGAGGGTGTACAGAAATCACACGAATATTGCGGTTCGCTCACTTGCGCTAAATATTTGGACGGTGATAGATTAGTTTTCATATTTTCATTAAAATATAAACACAAAAAAGCTCAGGCTAAAATTCGGCCTGAGCTTTTTTGGTGTTTATACAATTAAGCTTCCATCTTCTGCGCCGTATAAAGGCGGTGGTAAAGACCCTTTTGTGCGATAAGCTCATCATGTGAGCCGCTTTCTGCGATGCCTTTGTTAGACACATACATAATGCGGTCGCAGTTTTTTACGGTGGACAGGCGGTGCGCGATAATGAATGAGGTACGTCCTTTAAGGAGCTCATTCAGACCTTTTTGCAGCAAACGCTCAGTCTTCGCATCGATCGAAGAAGTAGCTTCATCCAGTATGAGAATTCTAGGGTCAGCCAAAAGCGTTCTTGCGAACGAAATGAGCTGCCGCTGTCCCTGAGACAGCTTGGAGCCACGCTCGTTAACCTCTGTCAGATAGCCTTGATCGAATTCACGGATGAATTCGTCGGCGCAAACAGCTTTCGCCGCAGCGATCACTTCTTCCTCGGTGGCATCGAGTTTGCCGTAACGAATATTGTCCAGGATCGTACCGGAGAAGATGAAGCTGTCCTGTAGCATAATCCCCATCTGGCTGCGCAGGGACTTCAGCGTAACCTGCGAGATATCCTGATCGTCGATAAGAATCCTACCGCTTGAAATATTATAGAAGCGCGAGATCAGATTGACGACCGTAGTTTTGCCTGCACCTGTTGGTCCCACTAGAGCGATGCTTTCTCCCGCTTTGATCTTAAAGGAGATATTCTCCAGAATATTGAGTCCTGGGTCATAGGCAAAGGTCACATCGTCGAAAGTGACATGGCCCTCTACAGGTCTCAGTGTCTTCGCATCCGGAATATCACTGACGGTAACGGGTTCATCCAGCGTCTCGAAGATACGCTCAAGATAGGCAACGGCGTTGATGAAGTTATTGTACAGATTCGAAAGATTCAGAATCGGCTGCCAGAAGCGGGCAGCGTAGCTGCTCATCGCCAGAATGACACCGAGGGTCATGTCTTGAGGACTCAGTGTTAGTAGGCCTACAAGGAAAATCAATGATGTAACGATCGTAGACAAGTTGTCTACGGAGAACGGAATAAGTAAGTTGTAACGTTGAGCCTTCATCCATTCTGTACGGAAATTACCTGCGAGACGTGTGAAGATTCCTTCGTTACGTTGTTCCCGGGAGAACATTTGCGTCACACCAATACCGCTGATACTTTCTTGCAAATAGGCGTTCAGGTTGGAGCTTTTATTGGATACTGCTTGCCAAGCCCGGCGTTGCCGAGTTTTGATCAGCATCATGATGCCAAAGAATACTGGCAGTCCAGCAAGAATGACCAATGATAAACGTACGTCAACAGCGAACATGAAGGCTGCGATAAAGAGCAAATTCACGATTTCTAGAATAAAGTTGATAATACCGTTGGATAACACATCTGAAACGGCGTTAACGTAGTTTACGACCCGGATGAGAATCTTGCCCTGCGGGCGGTCGTCATAATACTTGAAGGGCAGCTCTTGCAGATGCTTAAATAAATCTGTACGGATATCAAAAATAATATCCTGCCCAACACTCGTCATGATACGTGAACGAATGGTAGCCAGATAAACGCTGACTACAATGGTCAGAAGCATCAGTCCAGCCCAGCCCAGTAGCGCAAGCTTCGCTTTTGCCGGAATGGTCACGTCGATCACATGCTGCATGATCAGTGGAGCTGATAGTGAAATGGCCGCTGAAAGTGCACTGAGTATAAATGCAACAATCATTGGCGTTTTCTTTCGTTTGATGTATACCATCGCACGCCGGAAGTGTTTTATATTAAACGGCGATTCCAGATTCTCATCGACGTCGAATTTATTCCTTGCCACTTGCGGTCACCTGCCTTCCAATACCCTCGTTCTGCAGTTTAAATACATCGTAGTAGTAGCCCCGTTTCGCAAGCAGTTCGGCGTGGGTGCCTTCCTCAACCAGCTTTCCGTTATCCAGAATGAGAATACGGTCAGCCTGCGCGGTCGTAGATACACGCTGCGCGATAATAATCTTCGTGCAAGGATAATCCAGCTCACGTAGACTTTTCTGAATATGCTCCTCCGTCTCAAGATCGACAGCAGAGGTCGTATCATCCAGAATGAGGATCGGACGGCGAACTGCCAAAGCACGTGCTAAAGCGATACGCTGTTTTTGACCTCCGGATAAGCCGACTCCTCGTTCTCCGACAACGGTATCATAACCTTCAGGCATTTTGGTAATGAAGTCGTGTGCGGCTGCGAGCTCGGCAAAGCCTATCGCATCTTCTTCCGGAAGATCAGGATCACCATAGGCGATGTTTCCATCGATAGTATCAGAGAACAAGAGCACATCTTGGGTCGCCATACCGATATTATCGCGTAGCTCATCGAGCTCCAGCTTTCGGACATCAACACCGTCGACGAGTACACGTCCTTCGGCTACGTCATAGAAGCGAGGAATCAGGTTGATGATTGTTGTTTTGCCTGATCCGGTCGAGCCCATGATTGCTATGGTTTCACCAGGTTCAACGGTAAAGCTAACATCATCAAGTACGATAGCGCTGTCATATTTAAAGCGGACATGATCGAACGCAATACGGCCTTCGTAACGGCGTTTGTTAGTAGACGTATGTTCGTTTACGATATTAGGCTTTGCGTAATAGATATCAATGATTTTGGACAAGCTCGCAAAAAAGCGCTGAATGTCGTTGATAATAATACCAATGTTGCGCATAGGGTTGGATATAGCCCAGATCAGTGAAGAGAAAGCTGTAAATTCACCGAAGGTGATCCGGCCGTTCATCAGGAACAAACCACCTGCCAGCATTAGAATGACGTTGAAGCCCTGAGCGAAGGATTCCAGAAAAGGAAAGTAATCAAGCCATACAAGAGCGGCCTTTTTGTTCGCTGTAGAATAATTGACATTCTTCTCTGTAAATTTTTGAACTTCGAACTCTTCGCGGGCAAAAGCCTTAACCACACGGTTGCCTGAAATATTCTCCTGAGTAGTCGTGTTAAGCTGGGACAGCCGCTCACGCAGGTCAATATACATAGGACGGACGCGTTTAGCGAATATGTAAGCCACGATAAAAATGGGCGGTGACAGGATTAGCATCCACAGCGTTAGCTGAGCATCTATGGTGAAAAAATAGATAACAGCAGCAATGAAGATCGTTAGCGATTCAATGATCGTTTTGAAAATCCATGCCATCGAGTGCCGAACCATGTCCAGATCCCCGGTCATTTTGGTCATGAGATCGCCGGTTCGGTTACGGTCGTAATATTCTCTGTCCTGTCCCTGAATCTTGTTGTACAAAAAAATCCGGATATTGTACATCATGTTTTGCGAGGACTGTTCGTACTGCATGGTTGTAAAATAAGCAAGTCCTGTACGCAGTAGAGAAAATCCAATCATACCGAGGCAGAGCATATTCAATAATTGCCGTTCTTGTGTAAGATTCTGCAGCGCATTGTCACCCGCTATAAACGTATCGACAATGCGCTGACTGATGTAAGGGTTTACAATCGTAAGACTTGAACCCACTACCGAGAGGCAGAGCGCTAGAATGTACCGTGTCCGGTTCCCCTCTAAGTTCTGCCATAGCCATTTCAGTTCGAACATTTGATCACCTGTTTCTGTTTGTTCTTTCACTCTTGCCTGAAAAGAATGAATAAATCAAGGTGATTATAACACTATCAAATGACTAAGTATCGTTTACAGTAAAATTTCCTTGTTACATTATTGTTACAAAAAAATGAATTTATTAATGATGTGAATTTAACCTTGAGTAATGAGGGTTTGCCATTCGGGCTTGGGCGTTCTAATTATGATAAACTGAAATAATGTAAAGTGATTAAGCTTGGTTTGGATAGAGACAGGAGGATGAGAGATGAGCTTTGTTGCTGTCAAAAATGAGTACAAGCGTTACAAAATGGGTGAAAGTATGATCGTTGCCAACGACGGAATTGATTTTGAGATAAATAAAGGTGAGTTTGCAGTGATTGTCGGCCCCAGCGGTGCGGGCAAATCGACGGTGCTTAATATTCTTGGCGGGATGGATTCTGCTGACGAAGGCCAGGTCATTGTGGACGGTACGGACATTGCCAAGTTCAGTGCCAAGGAGTTGACGGGCTACCGCCGCAATGACGTGGGTTTTGTGTTCCAGTTCTATAACTTAGTGCCCAATCTTACCACACTGGAGAATGTTGAGCTTGCTTCTCAGATTTCCCCGCGTGCACTGGATGCGCGTAAGGTGCTGGAGGATGTGGGACTAGGTGCACGGCTGGATAATTTTCCGGCTCAGCTGTCTGGCGGCGAGCAGCAACGTGTCGCTATCGCCAGAGCGCTAGCTAAACAGCCGAAGCTGCTCCTCTGCGATGAGCCAACAGGTGCGCTAGACTACAATACTGGTAAGCAGGTGCTTAAGCTGCTTCAGGATACCTGCCGTAACACAGGCACCACGGTCATCGTAATCACGCATAATTTGGCGATTGCACCAATGGCAGACAGGGTTATAGAGATTAATAATGCTAAGGTACGGAAGATGGTAACCAATCCTTCGCCAGTATCCGTTGAAGATATCGAATGGTAAGGAGAAGGCATTTATGAAAAAGCGTGCGTTATGGAAAGATATTTTTCGTGAAATCAGGCACACTAAGGCCCGATTTATTTCGATTTTTGCAATCATTATGCTGGGCGTTAGTTTCTTTTCTGGCATCAAGTCAGCCGGTCCAGATATGCTGGATACAGCCGGAACCTTTTATCAAGAGACGAGACTAATGGATCTGAAGGTGCAGACCAACTATGGTCTGACCGAAGATAATATCGACCTGCTGAGCGATGTACCGGGGATCGATGAAGTTCAGCCGGGTTACAGCGCAGATGTGTTCATTGGCGATAATGCTTTGATACTCAAAGTCCATTCTTACCATTCAGATAAACCTCTTAACCAGTACAGTATGATTGAAGGACGTCTTCCGGAGGATTCCGGAGAAATCGTATTGGATGACAAGCTGGCTGGAAAGTATGCGCTGGGCGACAAAATAACGTTCAGCGGAGCTGGAACGGATGCAGAGTTGTCGAACAACTTTGAGACATTGAATTATACTGTTGTGGGCTTTGTGCGAAGTCCTCAATTTATAGAGAAGAGCACCCGGGGCACCAGCGGAATTGGTAAAGGGACGGCGGATGCGTTCGCAGCGATCCTGGAGTCAGATTTCAAGCTCCCGGTTTATACGGAAGCCTATCTATCCTTCAAGGATACAACCGGAGTGAAGGCTTACTCACCAGAGTATGAGGGATTGATCGAACAGCATACCAAGTCGGTAGAGCAGGCGATGTCCAGTGTGCCGGAAGCCCGGCTTGCGGAGATGCACGCGGAAGGCGAGAAAGAGCTGTCCAGTGGACGAGGCAAGGTGGCCGCCGCCGAGAAGCAGCTCGCCGATTTAAAGCGCCAGCCAGAAGTGGTGCAGCAGGAACAAGCTGCAAACATGAAAGCCATTGCTGATGGACTGGTCTCTGCTAAGGCGGAACTGGCTGCAGGGGAGCAAAAGCTTGCAGAACTGGGGCTCCCGAAGGTCTATGTCACTGACCGAAGTGTCAATCCGGGATATGCCGAATATAAAGACAACGCTGATCGATTGTCGGCAATTGCGAGTGCGTTCCCGGTATTCTTTTTCCTGATTGCTGCGCTGGTCAGCTTGACGACTATGACTCGAATGGTCGAGGAGCATCGTTTGCAGATCGGGACACTTAAAGCGCTTGGGTATGGCAACCGTGACATTATGGCCAAATTCTTGGTTTATGGTACGCTTGCCAGCTTGACGGCTTCGGTTGCGGGACTTGCGCTTGGTTTTACCATGTTTCCAACCATTATCTATAATGCGTACAGTTCGCTTTATAATCTGCCGGATCTTATCAAAAGCTTCTATCCGTCGTATTCCATCATTTCCATTATAGTGGCGCTAATCTGCACTACATTGACGGCTTGGATTGCCGCACGTGTAGAGCTGCGTAGCAATGCTTCTGTGTTAATGCGTCCGAAGGCGCCAAAGAGCGGGCAGCGGATTTTACTGGAGAGAGTTACGTTTGTATGGAAACGGCTGAGCTTTGTTCAAAAGGTTACCGCACGGAATTTATTCCGCTACAAGCAGCGGATGTTCATGACTGTGTTCGGCGTGGCCGGCTGTACGGCGCTGATTCTGACCGGGTTTGGTCTTAAAGACTCGATCGGCAGCATTGCCCCCCAGCAGTTCGGCACGATTATGAAATATGATGCACTTGTCGCGCTGCATGAAGATGCGTCTGCTGATGCGCGGGATGCCTACAAGCAATTGATCACTGGCGAGTCCACTATAACTGGATCACTAAGTGTAGCACAGGAAACGATGAAAGCGCACAGCAGTGGTGTAAATGATCAGGATGTACATATGTTCATCCCTGCATCTGTTGATGCGATATCCGATTATGTGGAGCTGCGGGATCGAGTGAGTGGAGAAAAACGCACGCTTTCGGACGAGGGCGCTATAATCTCGGAGAAGCTGGCTAAATTATACGGGCTTGAGCCCGGCGACCAGTTGAATGTGGTGGACAAGGATAACGAGACATTCAAGGTTAAGGTCATAGGGGTTACAGAGAACTATGTAATGCACTATGTGTATATGACACCTGCGTATTATTCTTCCGTATTTGGATATGAACCGATGTTCAATACAGAGCTGCTGAACTATACCACACACGATAAAGCGTGGGAGGACAAGTTCGGCGAGAAGCTAACGGACAATGAGGGAGTGGCTGCGGTCAGCTTTTCCAGCAATGTAGGTACTGCCTTTGATGACACCATGAAGAGTATGGATGTAGTAACCTTAGTACTCATTGTGTCAGCGGCCGCTTTGGCTTTTGTCGTCCTCTACAATTTGACCAATATTAATGTCTCTGAGCGGATCAGGGAACTATCAACCATCAAGGTATTGGGATTTTATGATAAGGAAGTAACGTTGTATATTTACCGCGAGAATATGCTGCTAAGCCTACTTGGCATTGTAGTCGGATCGGGTCTTGGCATTATATTGCACAGCTTCGTCTTGAATACAGCTGAGCTGGATGCGACGATGTTCGCTCCGATTATTAAGTGGCCAAGCTATGTGTATGCTGCACTCTTAACACTGCTGTTTTCAGGCATAGTCATGGCTTTCATGCACATTAAGCTCAAACGGATTCATATGATTGAAGCGTTGAAATCGGTAGAATAAGCGGAGCTTCCACACCAAAAACAAAAATTGATCCTACTTAAACACAAAGGACCGCTTCGAACAGCCATTGTTATGGCTACTCGAAGCGGTCTCTTTTGCTTTGAGAGGCGACGTTTAACGTGAGTCGACCAGTAACTTCATATGCAAGATAGGAAACGGATTCCCCTGTTCATCCAGTGCAGAACGCTCAAAAACTTGAAAGCCCAGATGCTCATAGAAACCTAAGGCCTGCGGATTTTGTTCATTTACATCAACGTAGTGTACATTCAGTGACTCTATAGCATAAGCTACGAGCGATTTACCGATGCCTTTTCCCATTGCAGCAGGTTCTACGAATAGCATTTCAATCTTGTTATCCTGAACCCCTATGAATCCAAGCGATTGGTTATGGTCATCTATAAAAGCAAACAGATGACTTATATGCTCCATCCCTTGTATAACCAGTGGCCGCAACGCATCAATGTCCTGTTCAGACAGGAATAGATGTGTAAGCCGCACAGAGGATTCCCAAATATTCAGTAGACGGTATAAACATTCTTCATTTCTAGTGGTGATTGGTTGTATCGAGTCCATGTCTTCCCTCGCTGTTCATTTAATTCGAAGAAGAGGCTATAACCGCAGCGGATGCGGCCGCAGCAGCCCCGGCAAGAGCAGCCTGCTGCGCGATCACAATATTGGTGATACTTGTGGAGAGCATCGAGGTTACAATACCATTCTGCACATCCTCCACAGATTTGAAGGCTACCAGCGCAGCTGACAGCAGTAGCAATTCCTGCTTTACAATGGACCAGCTGCCAAAGCCTTTTTTGGTACGCAGTAATTCGAAGGTCTCTGAGACTTCCGTAACCATGTCCTTATTGTCGGACGGAAGCAAAGATAGGACACCCAGCGAGGAAAGGGTATATTCCTTATCTAACCGGATGCCATGTGCACGGAACGCATCTCGTAATGCCAGTACACGATCCGCTGCTTCTGGAGCTTCTTTTCCAAGAACGAGTACCTGTGTCAGAGCTTGCACACTATTACCCGACATAAATTCGGGCTTTAGTGTAGTGTAAAGCTCCTCCATCCGGTCGATGCCGCTGTCCACATCGATATCGGAAAGGCCGAGCATGGCGGAGAAAATATAATCATCATGTCCGGTAAGGAAACGGTGCTTCGCTTTCATACTATCGTAAAACATCTTTGAGCGTTCTACCGTACGCTGATACTGATCTGTTGTCGTATTAGCAGCAACTTGATAAGCGGCAACGACGAGATAATCAGAGGCTCTAAATTTGACGTCCTTCAATAAGTCATACACGGTCAGCGTGTTTGCAAGCTGTTGTTCCTTGTCAGCAGAAAGAGAGAGCATAGTAGCAATACTGATTGCCGAGTTCCCCCTAAACGAAGAAAATATTCCGGTGTTTTCCTTAATAAGCTCGTGGCTCGCGCGAATCGCATCTTCATCTGCACTTTTATTCTCTGCTGTGTACAGTAACCCCGCCAAACGGCTAACCATTGCATTTTGCCAAGGAAAAGCCTTTTTGATCCTCTGCGCGTTCTCTGCGAACAATTCAACCCTTGCTGCATACTGCTCGTTCATTGGATACACCCCTCAGTTATCTATAATTCATAATATTACGAAAATTTTCTGAGTTGGATTCATTTGTTTGGGGTGTTTATTGTTTTTAGATCGTAACCAGCTCTTTAGCATACCGTTTGCCTGACGAAAGAAGGCTGTCGCTCAGTTCAGGGTCATTTACAGTTCGTGCAAGAACTAGAGAGCCAACCATGGTGCTGAACAGTGCGCTACCTTTGGAGGGTTCAATTCCCGCCAGATCGGAGATAAAAGCAATCATCCGCTCCAGTTCCTGCGTGAATACTTGCCGAACTTCTTCGGAAGAATGAGATATTTCGGCAGAAAGGGCAGGGATAATACAGCCCATCTCCGTTTTATCGCGGTGATACGGACTTAAATAATAGTCAATGACCGCATTGATTTTGGGGTTCTGCTCTTCCTGGTCTGCGACCTTCTGCAAAAGTGCGATGGTATCGCTAATGGCATACCGGCAGGCTTCGGCGACGAGTTGTTCTTTGTTGTCAAAATGTGAATAAAATCCGCCGTGAGTCAATCCGGCTCCCTTCATAATGAAGGGAACACTTACATCATGAATGCCATGGGTGCGAAAAGCCTGGGCAGCACTTTCAACAATCGTATTCCGTACTTTTATTTTATGGCCTTTGGGATAGGGCATCGTAATCACTCCATAGCTTCATGATTCTACTTTCAAAATATTATATGCATCATAATAAAGCCTGTCAATTTAACGAATCAGAGCACTGTCTGCTTATGAAAGGATAAACACGGTTGTTGACGGTTTTAAAATATGATGGTAATAATATATTACGGTCATCATATTTTAAAATAGCAGGTACAGGAGGTATCAGGAGATGGGAAATCTTGAATTCGTAGAAACGTTGGTCATTGGATCAGGTCCGGGAGGGTATGTGGCGGCGCTGCGATCTTCACAACTTGGAATGAGTACGGCGATTGTTGAACGCAATCAGCTTGGTGGGGTCTGCACTAATGTGGGGTGTATTCCCTCCAAAGCATTAATTGCTGAATCCCATCGTTACGAGTTGCTTAGGCTGTTCAGCTCTGCAGATGCGGCAGTGTCATTTAAGAATGCTCAGGATTTCAAGCAAGGAATTGTGAATAAGCAGGCAGGTGGAGTTGGCTATTTATTAAAGACTGCAGGTGTGAGCATTTTGGAAGGGGAGGCCAGATTGGTCGATGAGCATACCGCTATTATCAGTCAGTCTGGACAAGAGCAAAGCATTTCCTTTAAAAATGCCATCTTAGCCACAGGATCACGTCCGATTGAGCTGCAAGCCTTTCCGGTTGGCGGACGTGTTTTATCTTCGACAGAAGCTCTGTCGCTCCGTGAAGTTCCAACTAGCCTAGTAGTTATAGGCGGTGGATATATAGGCGTTGAACTGGGGCAAATGTATGCCAAATTTGGAACAACGGTAACGATTCTGGAGGGAGGAGATCAAGTGCTGCCTGGATTTGAGGCGGAGCTTGTGGGCCCTGTTGGAAGGCAGCTGAAAGCTGATGGGATTAAGATGATTACCGGAGCGACAGCTGTGAACGTAGTGCAGAGTGCAGACGCCATCACATTGCATTATTTGAAAAATCAGGAGCAGCTGCATGTGACAGCGGAATATGTGTTAGTCACTGTCGGCAGAAAACCAAATACAGACGGCGATTTAGGGCTGGACCGTATAGGTTTGCCAATGACGAGCAGGGGGTTCCTTGAGACAGATGAACAGTGCAGAACGGCTATTCCGAATATTTTTGCAATTGGGGATATTACGTCGGGTCCTGCCCTTGCTCACAAAGCGGCCTATGAAGCCAAAATTGCGGCAGAAGCCATTGCAGGTCTTTCCTCCGAGGTTGATTATAGAGCCATTCCGCTTGTTGTTTTTTCTGATCCAGAGCTGGCCAGTGTTGGCTTAAGTGAAACAGAAGCAAAGGCAAAAGGCATCCCGTTGGTTATTGGCAAATCTTCTTTTGGGATTAACGGGAGAGCATTGGCCTTGAGGGAAACGGAAGGTTTTGTCAAAATTGTAGCGGACCCGACCTCTGGAATCGTTATGGGTGCCCAAATTGTTGGAGTAGAAGCATCTACACTGGTGTCGGAGCTTGCCCTTGCCATTGAGATGGGAGCCACTGTAGAGGACTTGGCAATGACCATTCACCCTCATCCCACATTGGGAGAAGTAATTATGGAGGCTGCCGAAAATGTGGCTATAAAAATGGTAAGGGGAGAGAGCGGGAAATGAAGATAAAAGCAGGTTTATATATTGGAATTGCGATTGCGTTGATCGTTGGTGGGGCGCTTCTTGTTGTAAAAGGAAAGGATGCTGTCAGTCAGGCTGAGAGCAGGAAACAAGGGATTCTTGATGCAGAGCAAAAGACTATATTTTATCAGAACAGTCCAGGGTCAATTGTAGAGGTCAGTGTGGCTGTAGGTGATTCTATAAAACAGGGAGAGGTATTGTTCAAGGTTAAATCCGCTGAAGAAGGAGAAACAGATGTACTCGCGCCGGAGGACGGATCGGTCAACAGGATTGTTGTCAAGCCGGGAGATCCAATACAGCTAGGAATGCCAATGGCGGTTTTGCAAAAAAACAACTTTTATACAGACCTTTACATACAGGAGAGCGAAATCCAAAAGCTAAAGGTGAATCAAAGTATCGACGTTCATTTTCCGTATTTGGACCATAAAGCCGAGGTGATGGGTGTCGTTACTTCCATCGTAGCCGCCCCTCAATTTGCGAGCTTACGCATGTCACGTGAAAAAGGGCAAGCCGATTTAAGCATGTTTCTTGTCCGTGTAACTATGGATGGGAATGTTGATTTGCTTCCGGGTATGACAGCGGAGGTGAAGCTCGATGAAGTCACTGATTGACGAATGGAAGTACGTGGCGGGCAGTAAGTATTTACGCCTGATTTTTATTGGCCCGCTTATCGCGGCTATATTTTTTGGCTTGATGTTCTCGAAGAATCAAATCAGCGAATCGCATGTTGTAGTCATTGATGAGGATCACAGCTCGTATTCACGACAGCTGACCTCTAAAATAAATGCTTCTCCATATATGAAGGTAACTAATGTATACTCGAGTCGCCTAAATCCAGAAACATTATTGGCAAATGAGCAGGCTGTCGCGGTCATCACCCTTCCTAAAGAGTTAGGGCTGCATCAGCAGCAGGGGATATCAACGAATCTCGGCATCTTAATGGATAACACCATGCCCTCAGGGCTAACTGGCATCCGAACTGCGATTCAGGAAGTCATCCAGACGGAAAATATGACTCTTTCTATGACCCGTCTGATTCAGAAAGGTATGGATGCCGAAACCTCTAAAGGACTTGCTTCTCCGTTGTCCCTGCAGCAACGGATGTTGTTTAATCCGACCACAAGTTATGTGAGCTTTATGGTCATTGGATTTGTGAATATTGTGGTGCTGATGATTACAACAAGCGCCGCGGGTTCAATTGTCCCTCGCTTGCGGCAGGAGGGGAAACTCTTTGCAAACGGGAAGTCTCCTTGGCAGATTTGGGTTCGTAGTGTACCTTACGCTGTTTTATCAACGATCTCGCTGCTCCTGTGTTATGGCTTATTAAAGCAGGTGGGGGGAATGCGCTTTGAAGCAGAGCCTTATCTTTTTATTATTCCGCTGTTTGTGTATGCCTTTGCTCTGTCACTTATGGGCCTGTTGATTGGTTATACTGCCAAAGACGTATCCAAAGTTAATTTAAGAACTAATTTCGTATTGTATCCGTCGTTTCTTGCCACTGGAATCCAGTTGAGCCCATTAGCGTTCCCGGAGTTTTTTCAAATTTCCGCTTGGGCATTGCCAATAAACTGGCTGAATCGCCTCATACGCGGGATGGCTTTTCGGGATGGGGCACTAACAGCTTACAGTCAGGAGCTGGGAGCACTGCTGATCATTATTGGTGTTGTATCTTTATTCATCGGATTGCTGGTGTTCAGGGAGGCCGGAAAAGCAAATCCCAGCCGTGAGCCGCTTGTGAACCTAGATTTTAAAGGAGCCTTTGACCAATAACTGTGATGCATTGATGAAGTAGTAAAGAGGGGCATAGCCCCCTTTTTTTCGTATTTATAGTTTCTGATAGTGAGTTAAGAGTTGCTCTAGCTTATCCTGAATCATTTGTTTCAAGGCTTCAGGCTTCACTGCTCTAACATATTGACCATATCGCATAAAATAATTAGCCAAGAAATCTTCTTCGCCAGGATTATAGAATCCCTTTATGACTGTTTTCAGGCCAGCTTCTATTTCCATAGAGGGATAATGCTCTTTATAAAAAATATCTTTGGCTTGCTCCGCAATCTCAACTTCAAAGTGAATGCTGTTCTCGGATTGATAAAATTCTAAGGAACGACTAAGAAGTTCTTCTATAGAATAGCGGGCTGATCTCTCCTCTTCTTCAATGAAGGTTATTCGGTCACATCTAAACACCCTATATGTATTCGTATTTAACTCTATTCCAGTAGCATACCATTGACCAAACTTCGCGGAAATTCTGAAGAATTGTACAGGGTAGCTTTTTGTCTGGTTATTTTTTGTATATTCAATGTTACAGACACATTCATTTAGAATACTTGCCAGGATTTTATCTAAAAAACGACTGACATGCTTATGCTGATACATTTCGAATTGTAGAACTTTTTTCATTCTATGTATCTGGTTGATTTGTGTACTCGATAGACAGTGCTCGAACTTTTCGTTCAGCTTGTTAACACTTAAATGAAAAGGTGTAGACTGATAAGATTCTAGCGTCAGCATAGCAAAGTACAGTGCATAGACTTCATCTATCGTGAAAATAATAGGGGATAATAATCTATTTTTTAAAATACCATAACGACCGTGTCTGCCATATTCTGAATAAATAGGCATACCTAATTGTTCTAATGAAGTAATATCACGTAGCGCTGTGCTTTTTGAAATATTGTATTTCTCCATAAGGTCACTCAGATTAAAAAACTCTCGCCCGTTTAAGAATCTCATCATGTCATTTAATCGTTCTGATTTCTTCATATAAAAAGCTCCTTATTAAGGTGTCATGTTTTGATACCTTTATATATGATAATAAGTTTAAGATCACATATCAAATATACGAAGGAGATTTATACGATGAGTACAACACTAGAAGTAGCTATTTTCTTATCAATGAAGGGAAGAGCAAAGGAAGCTATAGAATTTTACAAAAAGCATTTTAATGCAGAGGAATTGTTACGTGTTACCTATCAACAACTAGCAGAACGCGACAGCTCCATACAGCTTACGGATGAAAATAAGGATTATATTACTCACTCTATCCTGTTAATCGGAAAAACAAAAATAATGATAGCAGAAGATACAATGAATACGAATGAGAAATATACAGTGGGTAATAACACTTCATTATGTATTCAAAGTGCTGACTTAGAGGAAATTGAAGGTTTTTATAAAAGCTTAATTACGGATGAGCGTGTGAAAATTATTGCTCCTTTATCTAGTAATGTGTTTAGTAAAGCCTACGGTATCATTGAAGATCCCTTTGGTATTCAAATTCAACTCATGTTTGATGAAAGATTACATTAACAACTTTGCTTCTAAAGTAAACCCAGTTCACCGTTCAGCTGATCATAATTCAGGGATTATCCTGATGTTGGTCGGCTTTTTTTGCAGAAAGGGTATTTAGAATAGCTGTCGAAGTGGGTTATGTACATATTTTAAAGATAGGAGAGAGGACAATGAAAGTGATTAGCACATTAGAAATCGTAGATGTACAGACTGGGGAACGTACTGCGCTCCGCTCATATGATTATTTAATCGAGGCACCCAATTGGACGAGTGATGGTAAGCGTCTTATTTATAATAGTCGAGGTTGTCTCTATTCGTTCGACATAGCAACCTGTGAGCTTGTTCAAATTGACTCGGGGTTTGCTACGGAATGTAATAACGATCATGTTCTGTCTTTTGATAACACTAAGATCGCAATTAGTCATCATACAAAAGAAGATGGTAAATCTCGTATATATATTCTTCCCATGGAGGGTGGCGAACCGGCTTTAGTTACACCGAATGCTCCAAGTTATTTACATGGTTGGTCTCCAAACGGTGCTGAGTTAGCTTACTGTGCAGAGCGCAATGGTCAGTATGATATTTATACCATTCCAGTAGACGGGGGAGTAGAGGTACAACTGACAGATTCTCCTGGACTAGATGATGGGCCTGAATATTCACCAGATGGGGGGCATATTTGGTTTAATTCGGTGCGTACAGGGCTGATGCAGGTATGGCGAATGAATGCCGATGGCAGTGAGCAAACACAAGTGACTTTTAATGAGAGTAATAACTGGTTCCCGCATGTATCGCCAGATGGTCAGATGATTGCCTACCTTAGTTACCGAAAAGGAGATGTAGATCCTGGCGATCACCCTGCGAATAAGGATGTTGAGATTCGATTGATGGCAAGCACGGGAGGCGAGTATCACACACTAGTACAATTGTTTGGAGGACAAGGTACGATTAACGTGAATTCGTGGTCTCCGGATAGTAAGCGCTTGGCGTTTGTAAGTTATGAGGTGGAGGAAAAGGAATAAAATACCGATAAAAATTATAGTATTTTATTTATACATAAATGGGGGAAAAGTTGGATGAAGAGGATTTTTAGTGTTTTGCTAATTGTATTACTGGTTATACCAGCGCTCGGCACTACAACCTTTGCAAGCAGTACGGTGAAGGCTAAGGTAACCGAGAGCAGTACATATTTTGACGGAGAACAAAGGGATCTGAACGGATTCAATATCTCGAACAACAATTATTTCCGGCTGCGCGATGTAGCGGAGTATTTCTCGGGAACAGCCAGTCAATTTGATATCACTTGGAATAAAGCGAACAATGCGATAGAGATTATAACCGGGCAAGCCTATACTCCCGAAAAGAAAGCTAGCAGCAACTATTATAGTCGCAATAGAAATTATTCAGCTACGCTGTCGACCTCAAAAGTACTAGTGAATGGGCAGCTGCAGTCGATTACGGCGTACAATATTGACGAGAATAACTATGTTCAGTTGCGGGATTTGGCGGGGAAGATTCCATTCGATATCGAATATGACGTTCAGTCTGATCGCATATCCTTGTTCTCAAAAGTTCCAGATCACGCTTACCGGGTGAAGACGGCGGTGGGGACCGAGAGTAACGCTGTATCTTCTTCTTTTCCCAGATGGAAAAGTACGGTCACTTCCTATCTTGTGAATAATAATGATGGGACTGTAAGTGTCCTTGAGGCGAATAAGGAAGTTACGATTGAATCATATAATGAGAAGTTTGAACTAACTGGAAATAAGAGTATCCCTTTTGAGCTTCCGATATTTGGGGGTTTCTATAGTGGGGAGAAGTATAACTATATTGCTTTTGGACAAGAGAATCGCGAAGAGAATGATAGCAAAGAAGTGATTCGTATTGTCCGTTATGATAAAAGCTTCAATAGAGTAGATAGTGTCTCCATTAAGGGTGGCGAGAGTTATACGGTTAGCCCTTTTGATTCTGGCTCTGGTAGTATGGCCGAGGCTGGTGATACGCTTGTATTCCACACTTCACGCACAAGATACACGACAGAAGATAAACTAAATCATCAATCCCAGCTGACCATTATCGTGAATACCCAAACTATGACTGTGACGAATGATCTGGGAAGATTCCAGAAGAATCATGTCAGCCACTCTTTTGATCAATATGTATTGTTTGATGGTGCTACGCATGTTCTGGTGGATCATGGTGATGCCTATCCCCGTTCGATTGTGCTGAATAAAGGAAATGGAACCAGCTATAACGAGGTAGACCTGTTTAATATCCCCGGCAAAATCGGAGCGAACACCACCGGCGTTTCTATAGGCGGATTTGAGATGTCTTCGGCGAACTATATTGTCGCTATGAATACGATTGATCATTCGCTTGTCAAAGAATATACGTCTTATGAGATGGTGGGACTGGAGAAGGATCAGAGAGATATCGTTCTAAGTGTTCTGCCAAAAGCCAACCTGTCTAGCACAGCAGTGAACCACATCACCTTGGCTAAATATGTAGGTACGAACCAGATCGCTTCCATTCCTAAACTAGTGAAAATAACAGACGATAAGCTGATGGTGCTGTGGCAGGAATTTGATAAGGAACCTGGTGACCTGAAATATGTTCTTATAAATGGAGAGGGTGCAACCACTGGCGGTATCCAAACGATTAAGAACTTTGTACTATCAGAAAGCAGTCCTATTGTTAGCGGCGACAAAATTGTATGGTATACCAACAACAAAGGATCCCGACTGTTTTATTCGATCCCATTAAATTAATTTACCAGCAAAAGGTTATCCCGTTAATGCCTACATGAGGTATTACGGATAACCTTTTTTTTCTACCAAACTCATATGCCGTTTCCCTATCGATATGCTCGTTTACAAAGACGTGCTAACATTTGTCCCCCTGATCATCTAACAAAAAGACACCCGTGTACGCCTCAGACTTCTCACTCCAACAATATGACTCCCCATCGCTAACACCTGTCTGTTCCGCATTTCTAACGCCTTGGATAAACTGAAAGCGCATACTTCCTTTGGAAAGGAGTCCAACGATATGAACTTTAATCTTAACACGGTACCCTTCAGCCGAAGAGGCACCTTCCTGGCTATTTCTGAACTACCTGAATCGGATGTCAGGGCGGAGGGACTTTACTTACGGACTGTGCGTGGTGGGGATGATAAATTTGGTGAAGCTTTTCAAATTGAACTGCTGGACGAGAGTAATCAGTATATTCCGTACGAGGCTAAGGCAGAGCCTGCACTGCTTCGTTTGAATACGGATATCGACAATATCTATGCGGAGATTTGTATTACAGATGGCCGTACGGTCCGGTTCAAGAGCAGAGGATGTGGCATTCGCCTCACCTTCCGTACCTCTGCCTACGATTATGCTTATGAACACAGCGCAGGCAGCTTTGAAGTAAACAGCTTCACCCATGAATGCCGGTTCATGCTCACCCGGTTAACCGGGGCTCTCCAGATGGAGGTACCTTGGGACAAAATCAAGAGCTCTCGCATTGTGGCGGAGTTCATCCCTGAAGAAGGTACGGAAATTGCCGAGTTCGCGGTGGAAGAATTCCGCACGGTATGGGAACGTCGTGATGACTGGATGCCATGGGAGGAAGCGGTACAAGAGGTGCAACAGGAATATGACCAGTGGCTGGATGCAAGCTTGACTGTTCCCGAACGCTGGCAGGACGGCCGTGAACTGGCGGCTTATATTACCTGGTCCTGTCTGGTTCCTGCGGAAGGATGTTTGACCCGGCCAGCAATGTATATGTCGAAGAACTGGATGACGAATATTTGGAGCTGGGATCACTGCTTCAATGCGATGGCTCTGGTCAGACATCACCCGGAGCTGGCCTGGGACCAGTTTATGATTTTCTTCGACCGCCAGGATGGGAGTGGCCTGATTCCGGACTTTATCAACGACAAGTACGAGCTTTGGAACTGCAACAAACCGCCTATTCATGGCTGGACGCTGGCCTGGATGATGCAGCGGACGGATTATATTAAGGAATCCCATCTTCGTGAAGTGTATGGTCCATTGAGCAAGTGGACGAACTGGTGGTTCCATTACCGGGATAACGACAAGGACGGTATACCACAGTACAATCATGGAAACGATTCGGGTTGGGACAACAGTACTGCCTTTAATAACGGGATTCCGGTGGAGAGTCCGGATCTGGCAGCATTTTTAATCTTGCAGATTGAACTGCTTGCCGAAATTGCCGGGCTTCTGGGGCTTACCGACGAAAGCACCGCATGGAGACGATTAGGCGAGGAGACCCTGGAGAAAATGCTACGTCATTTCTGGAAGGATGGAAGGTTCACCGCTTGCCGTTCTGGAACTCACGAAGCATCCGACGGCGACAGCCTGCTGCTCTTCGTGCCCATTCTGCTTGGCAAGCGGCTGCCGGAGCCAATCCTGCGCGCACTGCTGGATGGTCTTCGGGATGAGAGCCGCTTCTTGACGCCGAACGGCTGGGCCACAGAGAGTGTGAAGAGCCCTTACTACACGCCGGATGGCTATTGGCGGGGCCCGATTTGGGCGCCATCAACCATGTTGCTCGTGGAAGGTGCGGCCGCGGCGGGGGATGTTGAACTGGCAAGCGAGGTAGCCCGCCGATTCTGCAATATGCTGAACAAGAGTGGCATGGCTGAGAACTTCGATGCCCTGACGGGTCAAGGTCTTCGCGACAGGGCATTTACTTGGACCTCAAGTGTCTTCTTAATCCTAGGGCACGAGTATACAACCTAAAAACATACGGGCACTTCCTCCTGGCCAAGACTGGCGTGAGGGGAAGTGCTTTCCCATATTCCGAGATATTCCCGAGTGTGCCAGTCCGTGCTACACTTCAACTATAAAAATGATATATATAAGGCGGGGATGAGAAGTCATGTGGAGTCATTTCTTTAAGAAGTTATATCATCGCTTCTCTATTCGCTCTTATCTCAGCATCCGGACCAAGCTGCTCTTTTGCTTTCTTATTGTCGCGATTATTCCGCTACTGTCACTGGGAGCCTTGAACTATTATCAATCCGCTATAGTCATTAACTCTCAATTCGGGAAATACGGGGAGAACACCGTGGCACAACTTGATCAGCAGATCAGTTCCGCTTTGAACCGGATGAATCAGACGACAGGAACAATCTATTCTTATCTCCTTGATCCTGCACGGGGGGGACTAGGTAATCACGTTCCAACTACGTATCAGGAGATTATGGATAAAGATGACTTCGAGGCGCTGCTTAAATCACTTAAGACGGATCTGACAAGAGGTATTTACCTGATTACCCGCTCTGGTTATTACTATGGAGAGAATAATCTGGATGTCAGTAAGCTTAATGATATCCCCGCCTGGCGGGCCATTACTTATTCATCCAAAGGGCCCTATTGGCTGGGCTTCTATCCTATGAATCATGGCATGGAAGCTTCGGTTACCGGGGAACCAATACTGGGGCTTGCTGTACGGATTAATAATCCGGCTGGAACCCAGCATGGAAGCACGATCTTAATTGAAGAGAATGCGCAGGTTCTTCTAGATATGTTCCATATGTTTGAGGAAGATACCAAAGCGCATTTGACGATAACTGATTCTGAAGGGCAACCCATTTACCAGTCAGATGCTCCATTCACTCCAGACGGTAGTGACGTGGTGTGGAATAGGACACTGGCAGCCAACGGATGGAAGATTGAAGCAAGGTTGTCGGCCAAAGCATTTTATTTTTCCTCAAGCCTGATCCGCTCCAACACAGTACTTGTAGCCATTGTTTCTTGTCTGCTTGCCTTTGGGCTAGCTTATATATTCTCATCGAAATTCACAGCTCGAATCCGCAGGCTGAAAGACTCGATGCAAAAGGTCAGCTTTGGCAAGCTACACACGAGGACCTTGGTGGAAGGCAAGGATGAACTCGGAAGCTTGGATACCAGCTTCAACCGTATGGTGGGGGGAATTCAATCCCTTGTGCAGGAAGTGGAGCAGAGTGAGCGGCTGAAGAAGGAGGCCGAGCTTAAGGCATTCCACTACCAAATTAATCCACACCTGCTCTTCAATACGCTGAATTCTATCCAGTGGAAGGCAAGGCTTCAAGGGGCAGAGGATATCCGCCAGATGCTCTATCATCTGACGATGGTGCTCGAAGGTAATCTGGATATCTCTCAGGAGTTGATCACGCTAGGCCGTGAACTCCGCATGATTGAGCATTTTCTGAAAATACAAGAGATCCGTTATGGGTCCGCATTCAATTATGAACAGACCTGTGACGAAGAGCTTAAGCTGTATCTGATTCCCCGTATGACTCTTCAGCCGCTTTTCGAGAACATCTTTTTTCATGGATTTGAAGACGGGAAGGGGAACATTTCGTTAAGTGTACGGGAGGAAGGCGAGCATCTGTTGTTAACATTGTCTGATGACGGTGCAGGAATCAATGAAGAGAAGCTGAGGGCGCTTATGCTTGTAAAGCCGGAAAGCAAACCGCAGGGACGCGGAGGACTCGGCGTCCAGAATGCTAATCAGAAGTTCAAGCTTCATTTCGGACAGCAGTATGGCTTGACGGTTCAATCCACGAAAGGTGAAGGCACTACTATCGTAATTCGGTGGCCCAAGAAGGAGGAGAGTCCGCATGGAGACAACTAAGACCATTAAAGTGTTAATTGCAGATGATGAGAGTATCGTGCGAAAAGGGCTTCGCTCTACAATTCCTTGGCATAAGTATGGGATGGAAGTGGTGGCGGATGCGCCGAACGGCCTTAAAGCCTGGGAGGCCTATCAGATTCACCTGCCTCAAATAGTGATTACCGACATCGTCATGCCGGAGATGAATGGGATTGAACTGTTACGCAAAGTTAAAGAAGTTGATAAAGACACCCGGATTATTCTGCTGAGCTGTCACCGTGACTTCGAATTTGCTCAGCAGGGAATTAAGCTTGGGGCTTCAGGATATCTGCTTAAGACAGCCTTTGAAGATGAAGAGCTGGAAGGAATGCTGGAGAAGTTCCAGAGGGAGCTTACATCGTCTGCTCCCGTAGCGGATGCTGAAACAAGCGAAATCTATGGAGAACGGCTGGGCTCTCTCTTGTTTGCCTGGCAGAGTGGACACAGCAGCAAATTTGTTGACGAAATAGATAAGCTCATTAGGGAGAAGCTGCCGCTGAATAGGGAACCCTTGTACATTTATCTGATCAAGACCTGTGGATGCGATTGTACTTACCTGGATCTCGTCAAGCTTAATGAGGATGAGAATAGCCGGATGCCCCACAGCGCATCTGTCATCATCCCTTACGGTGAGGACCTTTGCTACTGGATTGTACCTGGTGACGAGCTGGAGACTGCGGACAGTCTGCTCGTTCAGATGAAAAGCCAAACCGAGAAGCTGACCTGGGTGAAGAGAGGACCGCTGGGCAACGCTGAAGATTTAAGCAAAGCCTTCATGGCCCTTCACAAGGAAGCGGAAGTGGAGAAGCTGCATGGTATTACGTCTCAGGACTGGCCTGAACCGATCTGGAAGGCCGTGAAGCTTCTGCATGAGAACCCTGTGGCGGATTGGTCAGTTAGCGATTTGGCGAGCCAGGTGGGACTTAGCCGAAGCCATTTCTCGATCCTGTTTAAGAAGACGGTGGGCGACAGCTTTGTGGCTTTTCAATATAAAAGGAAGCTTAAGCTTGCCAAGGCCTTGCTGCGGGATACGCAGTTGACGATGCAGGATATTGCGGAGCGGACAGGGCTGGGCGACAGCAAATATTTTAGCAAATGGTTCAAACGCTGCACGGGTCAGACGCCTAGTTATTACCGCATACAACAAAAAGACGCCGTGATTCGAACAGATGGACACCCCGGCCTGTAAATCGAACAAAAGTACGCAAACATTCGAATAGATATCAGTTTTGAACCGCTTTCATAAAAGTTAAGATGAAAGCGGTTCAATTATTATTACCTCATTCAAAGGGGAGGCTGCCACAGTGAAAAAGAAAATTTCTCTTATTGTACTTGCCACTACGTTAATGGCAACTATGGTCACAGCTTGCGGGGGGAACAGTGAGCCTTCAACATCTACAGATGCTGCAGGCTCAGGGGAGACGAAGACGCTCCGTTTTGCGACATGGGATACCGGAGACGCGCTCAAGATTGAGCAAGACATCGCCAAGAAATTCGAAGCAGCCCATCCGGGTACGAAGGTTCAGGTAGAGGCTTATGCAGACGGTTTTGACCAGAAGCTTGCCGCCGGATTCGGGGCAACCAATCCGCCAGATGTGATGTATATGTGGGATTTCCCAACCTATCATCAATCTCTGGAACCACTGGACAGCTATTCGAGCAAAGATAAAGAATTGAACATCGAAGATTTCTATCCGGGATTGTTCAACTATGGCAAAATCGACGGCAAGCTATATGGCATTCCGGCAGGGTTCACCACACGCGTGGTCTATTACAACAAGAAGTTGTTCGACGATGCCAAGATCCCTTATCCGAAAGATGGATGGACATGGAAGGAGTTCCAGGACATCGCGGCTAAGCTCAGCGATAAGTCGAAGAAGCAGTACGGGTTCGGGGTTCGCGCTGAGAACGATACGTATGACCTTCAGAGCTTCGTATGGAGCAACGGAAGCTCATTCATCTCTGATGACGGCAAAACGATTGAAGGGTTTATGAACAGCAAAGAGACAGCTGAGTCCATCCAGATGCTCGGCGACATGGTTAAGAACGGCTCGGCTGTGCTGACCGGAGGCAAAGGCCAGCAGAGCGGAGATGACATTTTTAAAGCAGGTAAAATCGCTATGTGGGAGAGCGGTATCTGGCCGCTGGAATCGTTCAAGACGGCAGGCATAAATGTAGGTACGGTCGAAATCCCGGCGTTCCCGGGCAAACCGGTCAAAGGGGTGCTTGCGGAGTCCGCTTTGTCCATCGCCAAGGATTCGAAGCAGAAAGATCTGGCCTGGGAATTCGTGAAATTCTATGTGTCTAATGATTCGATCAAGATGCGTGTGGCGGATCTGCCTGTAAGGGTCAGTGTCGTAAACGAGCTGAAGAAAGATCAGGACCCGCTCTATAAACCGTATTACACGATGCTGGAGCGTTCCAGCAATACACCGGCGTTCCTGCTCAATCCAAAATGGAATGAAGTCAACCGCCAGCTCTCTGCTGCGGTGGAAGCGGTTATGCACGGCAGCAACGCCCAGGAAGTGCTGAATCAGGCTGTTAAAGATAGTGAACGTTATTTAAAATAACACATTTACAGAAAGAAGGTTAAGAGATGGCTCAGACCTTTCTGCATCAAGCAGGGGAGCCTATGGCCCAGCTCAAGCCTACACGAAAACGTAGTTGGGGTAGGGCTGTTCCCTACCTCTTCATTTTTCCTTGGATCTTCGGATTCCTCGTGTTTACCTTGGGGCCATTGTTATTTTCCCTTATCATCTCTTTTTTTGATTGGCCGATTGTCGGCGAAGTGCACTTTATCGGGTTTGGCAATTATGCGGAAATGTTTACGGATGATCCGTTGTTCTGGACCTCACTCGGGGTCACCCTCAAATTTGCGGCTCTGTTCGTTCCATTGAACATCATTGTGGCGCTTGGGCTTGCGATTCTCTTGAATCAGAAGACAAGGGGCAGTGCCATATTTCGAACCGCCTTTTATATTCCCTCCGTTATTTCTGGTGTCGCTCTGGCTATGATCTGGTCTTGGGTGTACAGCGGTGATTACGGGATTCTGAATTACTTCCTGTCCCTGATCGGTATTCAGGGCCCTGATTGGCTCAACGATAAGCAATGGTCATTAGTAGCGATGGTGGTCGCAAGTCTCTGGGGACAAGGCTCGATGATGCTGATCTTTCTGGCTGGCCTCAAAGGGATTCCGAGAGATCTTTATGAATCCGCTTCCATTGATGGTGCTGGTAAGATCAGACAATTCTTCAGTGTGACGATTCCGATGATCACTCCGACGATTTTATTCAACTTAATTACTTCCATCATTGCAGCCTTCCAGCAGCTGACTCTGGCTTTATTGCTGACCGGAGGCGGTCCAATGAAAGCAACCTATTTCTATGCCATGTACATGTATGAGAATGCGTTTAAGTATTTCAAAATGGGATATTCGGCAGCTAACGCCTGGTTCATGTTCCTGATCGTGCTCGGCTTGACCTTCCTGGTGTTCAAATCCTCGGAAGCCTGGGTGTTTTACGAAGGTGAAATGAAGAAGAATCCTCAGGAGAAGCTGAAGGCTCAAGGAAGGAGACGTTCTTTGTGAAGAAAATACTCGTATACGTCCTGCTTCTCTTTTTTTCACTGTTGTTCATGGCCCCGCTGTTCTGGGCGGTTACGACTGCGCTCAAGTCACAGTCCGAGCTGTATCTTTTTCCACCTAAATGGATTCCTTCTGTATGGAAGTTCAGCAATTTTGCAGAGGCGTGGAACATTCAACCTTTCAATATGTTTCTGAAAAACACACTGATTATTACCATCCTGTCGACGTTCGGTCAACTGATTTCATGCACGCTTGTAGCCTATGGATTCGCCAGATTTCAGTTCAAGGGCAGGGACTTTCTGTTCCTGGTTGTGTTGGCAACAATGATGATTCCCTGGGAAGTCACTATGATCCCGCAGTATATGCTGTTCAACGTTCTGGGATGGATTAATACGCTCAAAGCCCTTATTGTACCGTCTTTCTTCGGGTCCGCCTATTTCATTTTCCTGCTACGGCAGTTCATTCTCACCATCCCGCGTGAGCTAGACGAAGCAGCTACAATCGACGGAGCCAATAAGCTGACCGTATTAACACGGATTATTGTCCCGCTGATGGGGCCTTCGCTGATCCTGGTCGCTGTGTTCCAGGTAATGGGATGTTGGAATGATTATCTCGGGCCGCTCATTTTCCTTAACGACCAGACGAAATACACATTGACCTTAGGGCTCTCACAGTTCAAAGGGATGTACGGTGTGGATATGCAGTCCATTATGGCGATTACAGTTCTGATCTCGATCCCGCCGCTGGCAATCTTCTTTTTCGCTCAACGTTACATCGTTGGCGGCATTGCGACTACGGGCATTAAAGGTTAATTGGCCGCAGCGGGTACGGGAAGCTAATAACAGCACACAGCGCAGAGTAGAGAAAAGAGAGGAGAAATGAACCATGACACAGCAAACCATCGGGAGGGATTGGGATGATCTTGGCATCCTTCAGCGAGGGCGGGCCAAAAGCCGGGCCTACTTCATCCCCTATTCTGACTGGTCAGGGGCACTAACTAACAATAGGGGAAGCTCCCCCTGGTTCAAATCCTTGAATGGCATATGGAAATTCAATTATGCAAAGGGACCAAAGTGGGCTCCGGATTATTTCTACGAGGAGGCGTATGATACTTCCGGCTGGGATGAGATTCAGGTACCGGGGCACTGGCAGCTACAGGGATACGGAACTCCACATTATACGGACCTATATTATCCGTTTCCAGCAGACCCCCCGCATGTGCCTGACGAGAATCCGACAGGCAGTTATGTGAGAGAGTTCATGCTGCCTGAATCATGGAACGGGCGGAATGTAGCCATTAAGTTCGACGGGGTGGATAGTGCGTTTCATATCTGGGTAAACGGCAAATCGGTCGGATACAGTCAGGGCAGCCGCCTAACCTCAGAATTCGATCTCACTCCTTATGTGAAACCGGGCCACAATACCTTAGCCGTTAGAGTGTACCAATGGTCGGACGGAAGTTATCTGGAAGATCAGGATATGTGGTGGATGAGCGGGATTTTTAGAGATGTGTATCTGCTCTCCGAGCCGTCTTCGCTCCGCATTACCGATTATCAGATTATAACGGAACTAGATGAATCATACCGTGATGGGATCTTGTCTGTTCATGTGAACATACAAGGGGAAGCTGCTGAACAGGGCAGACTGCGGCTTGAACTGCTTAAACGAAGTGGTGAATCTGTTGCATGGGCTGAGGATCGGGTTACTGCAGGAAAGAATGTGCAGCTTATAATGCCGGTAGGACAGCCGGAATTGTGGAGTGCAGAATCCCCCAATTTGTACCAACTGAAGATCACTTTGTTGGATGAAAGTGGAGATACGGTAGAGATGACGGCCCAGCGGGTTGGATTCCGCACAGTTGAGGTGCGCGGCGGACAATTCCTGGTGAATGGAAAGGCGATTCAACTCAAAGGAGTCAATCGTCACGATCATCACCCGGATACAGGTCGCACAGTCACCGTCTCTACCATGCTACAGGACATCAAGATGATGAAGCAGCACAATATTAACGCCGTAAGAACCGCGCACTATCCGAATGATCCCCGGTTCTATGATCTGTGTGATGAGTACGGCTTATATGTTATGGAAGAGACCGAT
This sequence comes from Paenibacillus pseudetheri, assembly GCF_924513355.1. NCBI lineage: Bacteria > Bacillati > Bacillota > Bacilli > Caryophanales > Paenibacillaceae > Paenibacillus > Paenibacillus pseudetheri. The sequence continues at coordinate 52,897 of NZ_CAKMAB010000025.1, read as the reverse complement.
CTGGAGACACACGGATTCGAACTGCTTGGCAATATTTCCAGACTCAGCGATGATCCTGCCTGGCAGGAAGCCTACGTGGAGCGCGTTCAGCGAATGGTCGAGCGTGACAAGAATCATCCTTCCGTGATCTTCTGGTCGCTTGGGAATGAGTCCGGCTTCGGCTGCAATTTCCGGGCGATGGCGCAGTGGTGCAGAGAAGCTGACCCAACACGGCTTATTCATTACGAAGAAGATCGCGAAGCGGAGGTCTGTGATGTGGTAAGCACGATGTACTCCTCCGTTGAGAAGATGGAAGGCTTCGGTCAGTTGACTGACCATCCGAAGCCGCATATTCTGTGTGAATTCGCGCATGCCATGGGCAACGGACCCGGTGGATTAAGACCTTATTTTGATACTTTTGACAAGTACGATAGACTGCAGGGCGGCTTTGTGTGGGAATGGATTGACCACGGGCTGAGCTGGAAGACGGCAGATGGGAAGGCTGATTACGCTTATGGCGGGGACTTCGGGGATGTGCCCAATAACAGTAACTTCGTCATAGACGGTCTAGTCCGGCCGGACCGAACGCCATCTCCGGGCCTGCTTGAATACAAGAAAATTATCGAGCCGGTTCGGGTCGAGTATATAAGCAGGAACAAGGTTAATGTGATTAACCGCTATGATTTCCTGACACTGGATCACCTATATGCTGATTGGAGCATTACCATGGATGGACGTACCGTTCGAAGCGGAGTTCTTGCACTGCCAGAGATTGAAGCGGGCGGACAGGCAGAAGTGGAGATTCCTTATGATCTCAGTCTTGATGCTCTCCTTCGCAGTGAGGATGCGGAACAATGGCTGAACATCTGCTTCTCAATCGCCGCTGACTGTCTTTGGGCGGAGCAGGGTCATGAAGTAGCTTGGGCTCAGTTTCTAATGAAGGATGAGTTGGGAAATCGTGTTGGCGATAGTCATACAGGGCATTCAGATGACCCTTCCAATGCTGCTATCCGGATGGGAAGTCAACAGATCAGGCAGAATCTTCACTGCACAGAAGCTGCTGGGCAGATCATTCTAGCAAATGATGACTTCCGTATGGCCTTTGACACGCGGAGCGGGCGAATCGATTCGCTTCGTCTGAATGGCAAGGAACTATTGAAAGCCGGACCGCGGCTGAATTTCTGGCGTGCACCGATCGACAATGACATGTATGTGCTACCGGACTGGCGCAAAGCGCACCTGGATCGGCTAACAGAACGCGTTGATGAGGTTAGCTGGACCCGGCTTGACGAAGGGACCATCTGCATTACTGTAAGCTCAAGGATTGCTCCGCCAGTTTTTGATTGGGGTTTCCGGTGTGTAACTACCTATACCGTAACCAGCATAGGGCAAATCACTATGGATGTGCAGGGTACACCGGAGGGCAAACCGCCAGAAATGCTGCCTAAGATTGGACTCCAGATGGAGATTTCGGGTGACATGGATCGGGTGAAATGGTATGGCCGAGGTCCCGGTGAGAATTATTCGGACAGCAAAGAGGCATGCCGTGTTGGAGTGTATACAGCTTCAATTGATGGACTATTCACTCCATATATATATCCGCAGGAGAATGGGAACCGGATGGATGTCAGATGGATATCCGTCACAGACGCATCCGGACTTGGTCTACTTGCTGCGGGTATTCCGACGCTTGAATTCAGCGCGCGCCGTTATACGGACAAGGATCTTGAAGAGGCACAACATGCAAGCGAGCTTGTTCCGCGTGACTTTGTCACGCTGAATCTGGATTACCGGCAGAATGGGCTGGGCAGCAACAGTTGTGGACCTGCCCAGATGCCGAATCATAAGGTAACATCGGAAGCTTTTACATTCCGTATTCGGCTCATTCCGTTTTTATCAGAAGATACCACGCCAGAGTGGCTTGCTAGACAAATGCTGTACGGGTTACCACAATCGCATCAATGAGAGGAGGGAACAGCATGCTCCACACACAGGATGTACTCAATTTAAGCGGAAAGATAGCTGTTGTTACCGGAGGTGCTTCAGGTATTGGCCTTGCTACGGCTGTACTGCTTGCAGATTTCGGAGCACATGTGGTTGTGCTGGACATCAATGTAAGGCAAGGGGAGCAGGCTGTTCATGAGATGAAAGGGCGGGGAAGGGAGGCAAGCTTCCACCGCTGCGATGTCTCCTCTTCGGAGGACTGCATGCGTGCTGCCTCAGAGATTGAGAACACGTACGGCAAAGTCGATATTCTGTTCAACAATGCGGGGATTATCCGCCGCAAGACCGTTGTCGAGCTTGAGGAAGCCGACTGGGATCTGGTGATGGATGTATCGCTTAAGGGAGTCTATCTACTCTCCAAATATATGATCCCGGTGATGGAGCGCGGAGGCGGTGGCAGCATCATAAATACCGGCTCCGGCTGGGGCCTTAAAGGCGGGGACCGTGCCGCTTCCTACTGTGCAGCCAAGGCTGGTGTGGTCAATCTCACCCGAGCCATGGCCATTGATCATGGCCACGCGAACATTCGCGTGAACTGCGTGTCCCCGGGCGACACGGATACACCACTTCTGCGCGATGAAGCCAAGCAGCTTCAGCAGGACGAAGCTGCTTTCCTGGTGGCCTCAGCGGGGGGACGCCCACTGGAGCGGCTGGGCACACCACGTGATATCGCGAATGCGGTGCTGTTTCTGGCCAGCGATCTGTCTTCCTGGGTCACCGGCAGCGTACTTGTTGTGGATGGTGGCGGCATTGCCTAACGGTTAAAGAAATAAACACTTTAAATCAACCTTTTAAGGACGGAGGCGTTAACCTTGTCTGAATACAGAACTTATGCCCATCCCTATATTCCGAACACAGTACCAGAAGTCCGGGAGGCAATGCTGAAGGAAATCGGCCTGAGCTCTATCGACCAGCTGCACGATGCAATTCCGGACAGTCTCAAGCTCAAGCGGGAGATGAATCTTCCTCCAGCTATGAATGAATATGAGCTTCGTCGACATATCGAGGCTCTGCTTGCGAAGAACAAGCATGGCGCCGATTATATCAACTTCCTCGGGGCTGGCTGCTGGCAGCATTTCGTTCCGGCTGTATGCGACGAAATTAATCAGCGCTCGGAGTTCGTGACGGCTTATGCAGGAGAGCCTTACGAAGACCACGGCCGATTTCAGTCCTTGTTCGAGTATCAGAGCCTGATGGCCGAACTCGTCGATATGGACGTAGTTAACGTCCCTACCTTTGACTGGGCACAGGCAGCCTCCACGGCCATCCGAATGGCTGGCCGGATTACAGGCCGCAGGATTGCGCTGCTCTCCAGATCCGTCGATCCGGATAAAGCCAAGATCATTACCAATTACTGTACACCAGTAATGGAGATTAGATACGTGGAGATTGATCCGGTGACAGGAAAAATAGATTTGGATGATCTGCAAGGCAAGCTTGAGGAAGGAACAGCAGCGTTCTACTTCGAGAATCCGGGTTATCTCGGAATTATTGAGGATCAGGGTGCTCAAATATCTGAGCTTGTGCACGCGGTGAACGCTATCTCTATTGTAGGCGTTGATCCGATCTCCCTTGGCGTACTGGAACCTCCAAGCCGTTACGGCGCTGATATTGTCTGTGGAGATTTGCAGCCGCTGGGCATGCATATGAACTATGGTGGGGGCCAAGCCGGATTCATCGCTACCCGGGATGAAGAAACTTATGTGATGGAATATCCGTCCCGCCTGTTCGGTATTGTTCCTACTGAAGTGGAAGGTGAATATGGCTTCGGTGATGTAGCCTATGAGCGTACATCCTTTGCCCAACGGGAGAAGGGGAAGGAGTCGGTGGGAACACAGACAGCACTGTGGGGAATTACCGCCGGAGTCTATCTATCCCTGCTTGGACCAGTGGGGATGCAGGAAGTTGGGGAGACCATTATACAGAAATCTCAATATGCTGCGAATAAGCTGTGTGCCATTCCCGGGGTCTCTTTGCGCTTTGAAGATACAGCCTTTTTCAAAGAATTTGTCTTAGATTTCAACGAGACTGGAATATCTGTTGCTGAGATTAACAAGCGTCTTTTAGAAGTAGGGATTTTCGGAGGAAAAGATCTATACTCCGCTTATCCCCAGTGGGGAGAATGTGCTCTATACTGCGTAACTGAAATTCATATGCAGGCAGATCTGGACCGGCTTGCCTCAGCTATCGAGAACATTGTCTGCAAGAATTAATAGTACAGAAGAGTAGGAGGAAAGCCATGAAACGGATTCGTAGAGATCATAAGGTGCGCCGCTTTCACCAGGCCAAATGGGATGAACCGGTGATCTTCGAGCTTCACCGATCGGGTGAGCGCGGAGTGATCCCGCCGGGCACTGAGGCTGGGATTGCCGAGGTTGTCGGTCAAGGCTCAGCCCGAATTCCATCAGCGATGCGGCGAAAAGAAGCGCCGGCGCTTCCCGAGATCGGTCAGGCCAAAGTTCTTAGGCATTATTTAAGACTTTCCCAAGAGACTTTGGGTTCAGATCTTAATGTAGAGATCGGACAGGGGACGTGTACGATGAAGTATATTCCCCGTATCAATGAAATGCTTATACGTACCCCAAATCTGATGGAACTGCATCCTCTGCAGGATGCTGGATCCGTTCAAGGAATCCTGGAAATCTACTTTAGGCTGGACCAGGCGATGCGTGAAATATCAGGGATGAATGCTTTCTCGTTCCAGCCAAGCAGTGGCACTCAGGCCTTGCTGGCCATGGCTTCCATTGTTCGGGCATACCACGATTCACGCGGCGAGGGAGACCAACGGGATGAGATCATTACGACCATCTTTTCACATCCGTCCCAAGCGGCGACCGCAGCTGTTAAAGGATATAAGATTATTACACTGCATCCTGACGAAGACGGATTCCCGGATCTGGAGAAGCTGAAGAATGCCATTTCTGAACGCACGGCGGGTTTCGTCGTGGCCAATCCGGAAGACACAGGTATATACAATCATCGTATTCGCGAGTTCACGGACGTGGTTCATGAAGCAGGAGGAATCTGCTTCTACGATCAGGCGAACGCGAATGGGCTGCTGGGTATTACCCGGGCCAAGGAAGCCGGGTTTGACATGTGTTTCTTCAACCTGCATAAGACCTTTGCTGCACCTCACATGTGCGGAGGGCCGGCTACAGGCGCTCTTGGGGTAACCGATTCCCTTAAGCGTTTCCTGCCCGGTCCGCTTGTTGACTGGGACGGTAGTCGTTATGTCCTTGTAGAGCAAAGCGGTGATAGCATCGGCAAAGTCCGCAGTTTCCACGGGGTGGCCCAGACTGTACTTCGTTCCTACGCTTGGATTATGAGCCTGGGGCCAGACGGTCTTAAGAATGTGGCCCAAATCGCTGTACTGAATAATAACTACCTGTATCACAAAATTCTGCAAATCCGCGGAGCCAGCGCTCCTTACATCAAGGGCCGGCGTCTTGAACAAGTAAGGTACAGTTGGAAGCAGCTTACGGATGAGACTGGGATAACGACAGAAGACATCACCCGCCGGATGTGTGATTTCGGCCTGCATTATTGGACATCCCATCATCCGTACATCGTTCCGCAGCCGTTCACCCTGGAGCCGACTGAATCTTATTCGAAGGAAGATCTTGATGAATATATCGAGGCGCTGACCCATATTTCGAATGAAGCTTACACGCAGCCGCATATCGTCAAATCAGCTCCGCACAACAGTACCGTTCACCGGAATGTGGAATCTTCTCTTGATGATCCTGCAAAGTGGTGTATCACGTGGCGGGCTTATCTAAAGAAGACACAGCCGGAATAGGGCTTGGCCCTACAATTAAAATATACATTTGAAAGTAGAGGGGCTCCGAATGGAGCCCTTCCTATTTGATTGTATCACCAAGGAAAGGGGTTATGGGTATGTCTGGGTATATGAGGAACTTGCTACGCCTGTCTGTCGGCGTCCGCCGGTTTCTTATGACAGAAGCCATGTATGGCATCGGCATCGGTATGTATTCGCTAGTTCTTAATTTGCATTTGCTGTCCAAAGGAATGAAGGAGGATGAAATCGGGCTGCTCATGTCCATAGGTATACTGATCATGGGTGCATTGGCTATTCCTGTATCCATATCTGCAAACCGTATAGGCCGTAAAAAGCTGCTGGTATCCGGCATCATGTTTATAGCGGCAGGAAGTGCACTTTATGCGATTGGAAATCATTCCGGCATATTCTATTTGGCTCAAACTTTGGTCTCGATTGGCCTTACTCTTGTGGAGACGACGGAGGTGCAGTTGCTATTTCACTATTGTGCCTCGCGCAAGGAAGAAGCAAGTGCCTTCTCCCTGATGTTTGCCGTGTTTACGGCATTTACAGGGGCAGGAACCCTGGCTGCCGGATACTTGCCGAATTCGGCTGATAGCGGGGATGGATATGGGCTTACGCTACTGCTTGCTGCACTGGTTTTCGTTGTTCACAGTATGATTAGAGGACTCTGGCTTCCCTCTGAGGGGAGGGAAAGCGAAACGGTTAGAACCTCTGAAGTTCTGGAAGTGAACAGTGAAGTCTCTAGTTTGAGGAAAAAGCTGCCTTCCGGCACACTCTGGTTGTTCTCGGTATTCATGGCCCTGCTCGGAGGAGCGATAGCCATCACTGGGTCATTTCTTAATGTAATTGTAAAGTATAGACTGAACTGGATGGATGACAAAGTGTCAATTCTGCTGGCGGTAAGCGGAGTTGTTTTGTTTGCAGCTTCTTTAATGACGCCTTACGTATTAGAGCGTTTTGGCCACAATGTGGCCATCGTATCTGTCTTTTTGGTTAACATACTCGTGTTCGCCTCTTTATCCTGGGCTATGCCAGTCTGGATGTTCACAATTGTGTTTCTGGTTCGCGGGGGAGGGCTTACGATGCTGTCTAATCTGCTGGATAGTCAGTTGATGTCTGCCTTTAAGGAGCGGGAGAGGAATCTCTACGCAGGGATGAGATCCGTATTTCGGAGCCTCGGATCATCCGGCGCCGCTCTGCTTACGGGATGGATTTTGATTGGACAGGATTATGAAATGCCCTTTTTTCTGACATCTGTAGTATTGCTTCTCTGTCTGGTTTATTACATCTGGTTCATACGCCCAATTCTGGATAAAAGGCTGAAAGAATGAATCACTCAGTACAACGTTCATAAGAATAATTTAATCTGGACAGCAGCATGAATACTCCATCCGGTTAAATTGATCTAACGATAAGGGGCTGTCCAAAAACCATGTAAAAAGGATATAGGACGCCTCTGCATTAAATCCATCCGAAGAAGAACTTATATCTTATGGGTTTGTTGTTTCTTTTTGCCCACTCCCTAATTTCCTCCATGCCATTAACCGTATTCTCCTTTTTAAAAGTAAAGTACAGATGTAGTGGAACCAACTTTTTATCAACAGTCTTAATTCCAATTCGTTTACCATCGATAAACACTGAACTTATTTCATCCGCATCGTATCTTTTCTTATTTAAAGAAATAATAAAATTGTCGCCAATTGTAATACTCTTAGAACTAAGAAATCGATAGAGTAAAAATATGATAATAATGAATATAAAGATGAACCATATTCTTGGAAAGAAGAACAGGAAGTCAGGTGTGCGGTTAGTACTAATATGCATAGTAATTATCAAGGAAACTTCTGAAATACACATTGCAAATAGTGTTTTCATTACGTTTGGATGTTTGATTGAAAGAGACGTTTCATGAAATCTCAAGTTACTTCATCCTTTCTCCTGTAATTCAAAGGCTCCGATAGGTATTTAACTGTTTTACGTGTAAAGACAGAGGGCAATACTTCTATACGGTTGTTATCCATAATGATTTTACCATATATTGTGATATCAGCGCTTGATCATGTTTTTATACTGCTCTATTAGTGAAGTTGCGCGGGCTAATGCTTATTTTTTTCTATGTAAGGCCCCTTATCAGGAGTAACCATTGAATTACAAAGCTTTGGAAGTTATACTTTGATGAGAAAAACGGACCCGCTTATCCTTTAACAGATCCGTCCTTTATAAGGTACGGATCTTATTTTTCGTAGGTATAATTTCATTCAGATATGGAGGCGTAACCTTGCAGCTAATCAATCAATCCGAAATACAAGAGAAGATCGACCTGCTTAAAGATCAGGATCTATATATCCATCTTGAGATGACGACGGGGGCATACGCTGCCCATTTCGATAGTTCTAAGCACCCAGCGGCTACTTTCATTACTAATGCTGTGATCCGATATTCTCATGGTTCAATTTCCGGTCATGGACCTTATCGCGTTGGCCTAAAAATGTTACAAGGCTGGGTGTACTCGGAAGGACTAACTCACTATGAAGAGAGTGAGACCGAAAGATTAATTCTGGCCGGTCATGACAGCCAAGGCAAACTGGTCGTATCCTTACAATTAAGCCGGGAGCCGTTCTAATGGTAGAGGAGATGAGAAGTTCAGTGGAACGACATATTCTAGTTATATTACCGCATCCGGATGACGAGGCCTTTGGTGTATCTGGAACGCTAGCTAAACATGTGCAAAACGGCACCCAAGTCACCTATGCTTGTCTGACACTTGGAGAAATGGGACGGAATATGGGCGTTCCGCCCTTTGCGAATCGGGTAACCCTCCCAGAGATACGCAAAAAGGAGCTGGAAGAATCCTGCAGAGCGATTGGAATACAGGATTTGAGAATGCTTGGTTTCCACGATAAGACGATTGAATTTGAGGATCAAGACCTGCTCGATAGTCATATTGATGCGCTTCTGAAGGAGCTTAATCCCTCATTGATTATTACGTTCTATCCGGGGTACAGTGTTCATCCCGATCATGATGCTACCGGAGCCGCAGTGATTCGAATCGTTGCCAAGCTACCTAAGGAAGACAGACCTCCTGTTCACTGCATAGCCTTTGCCAATAATATTGAAGAGATTGGAAAGCCTCAGGTTATCATTAATGTGAAAGATTTCCTGAAGCAAAAGATGGCGTCCATTCAGACGCATAAATCCCAATTCCAAGCCGCTGAACTGTTAGGCAGCAAAACGCTAGAGGATAAAGAAATCCAAGATCGTTTTGGAATAGAGCATTTCTGGATCTATCCATTTGAATGATATTAAGTCCGAGCATAAACGCTCGGGCTTTTTCTTTGGGGCCCCTGCCCTTGGCATGCTTTATTTTTCTAATATAAGGTGTGAATATCTGTGTCTTTTTTCAAATATATGGTAAGGTTTAGGAGGTTGATCAACCAAACCGGTTTCGTTAGGCCAGGAGGTGTATTCGTTTGAAAAAATCATATTTAAATCTCATTTGTGGAATAGTCATTCTTTTGCTTGTATTCACTGCATGCAGTAAGGACAGACCCAAGTATGCTGAGCTTTTCACACATGTGGAAGAGCATCGGGCTGTGTTCATGCAATCGCGTGAAGAAGGGCTTGCTGCTTTGCAAATTGCGGATGCTGTGGGTGAATACGATACAACCTTGGGTACAATTATGCAGGATGATATCTTAACCGTGAATCAAAAGGAGTTTATACAGCAGATTGTGGTAGATGTTAAGACCAATAAAATCATTGGTTACCGGGTAGGAACGGTCTTCCCTAGATCGGAAAGCGGTTATCAAGATGCGAGAGAACTGGTACATGCTTTTATGAACCAATACAAACCTGCGGATGAGGAGGAGGCTGAAAAAGTCGAAAAATCTATCCTAACGATTGACAGGATGACTCTTCCGCTAAAGCCATCAATAGGCTCTATCGAAGAATCATGGTCATACGGCAAAGGCGAGGATAAATTGTATATAACCTACAGGATGTCGAACAGTTTTCAAAGTGATGATGAATTGCCTTTGAACTTTTATTTCAGCTATGAGGGGGAGTAAGGAACGAAGAGATAAGATGTGATTTACAAAAAAATACACAAAGACTATTATATTTCTATAGGTAATTATATCCTTTTTTTCCTAAATATTTTTCGGACTTAACTGGAGGATCAAATGAAGAAGCACGACAAAATCATTTCCTTCATCTTCATACTTGTTATGATGGTGACGGCTATTTACTGGGCCATTTCGACTCAGAGCTGGACCCTATTAGGCACCCTCGCTTCTGTGGCCTGTTTCGGACTTTTTGTACTATTGGGGCTCCGCACTATACCTGTATTGACGGATTTTGTTTTGACGAATCCAGCACCTGAAGTGACCTGGAAGAGTAAGGAGCAGGATAGAAGACAGGCTTGGCTTTATATTATTGGATGGATATTGGCGAGTCGTATCCTGCTTATGCTCATCGGGTATTCATTTTTGATCATACAGAATGGCTATTCAGGTGGTCTGCTTAGCAAAATGGCAGAGACTTGGCATATCTCAGGAATCGACGCTTCTAGTTATCTGGGCATTGCTGAGAATGGATACGTGACCGAGGGTGATGCGAGATTCCATATCGTGTTCTTTCCCTTTTTTCCAAATTTAATAAGAGTGGTTCAGGCATTCGTAGGGAATTATCTCGTTTCTGGATTCATCGTTTCAAATATCACTTCAATTGTCGCCGCTTTGGTCGCTTATGAGCTTGCTGCACTAGACATGCTGCGAAAGAATGCCATGCGGGTCGTGAAATATATTTTCATATTCCCTGCCGCGTTCTTTTTCTTCATTCCGATGACCGAAGCTCTATTTCTGGCATTATCTTTGATGTGTTTATATTTTGTGAGAAAAAAGGAATGGCTGATTGGATGCTTATGCGGTGCACTTGCAGCTTATACACGTTCTCCCGGAGTGCTTCTGATTGTACCGGTTGCGATTGAATTTGGACGTGATCTGATGGGCAACTATAAGCTATTAAGTAAAAAAGCCTTTATACATAGAATCATCAGCGCTGTCAGTTTTCTCGCTATCATATCATTGGGCTTGCTGGCCTATCTGTTTATTAATTATTACGTGACGGGAAATGCGTTTCAGTTCAGTATTTACCAGAGAGAGCATTGGTCTCAGCGGTTTTATCTCTTTTTTGATACGGTAAGATATCAGATGGAATACGCTGTGGGCACCTTTAATAGTGGAGATAGTCGTTCTTTTCTCGGCTTATGGCTGCCCAATTTAATCGCTATATTCTCAGCACTAATTATCATGTTCATGGGTGCAAAAAAGATACGACCTTCATATACCGCCTATTTCATCGTGTATTTTGCGTTCGTAGTGGGAGCTACCTGGCTGCTGTCAGCCCCGCGGTATTTACTTGTTGCATTTCCACTAGCTTTTGCTGCTGTCGCGCTCACTGAAGAGAAATCAAAGGATGCTATCCTTACTGTAGTTTCTGTTGTGGCGAGTCTTTTGTATTTAGCGATGTTTGTGGCAGGATATCCAGTGTACTGAGGAATCATGTTAAAATAGGGGGAGCGCCTAGCTGCGTTCTCCTTTTTTTGCGAATAACCTTATAGAAACGATGGTGGGTATGAAGATTGAGTACGACAATCAGGTGATCGAGTTTAATGTTCAATATGGAAATGGCAAGAAAATCTCCATTCATATAGATTCTTCAGGGCGTATAACACTCAAAGCTCCCAAGAAAACAAGTGAAGAGACGATTAAAAGCGTGGTTGAGCGTAATGGGAAATTAATCGTGGAGAAGCTGCAGAGCATTGAAGCGAACAGAGAAACGCCAAAGCTCAAAGAGTATGAAGAAGAGGGTGAATTCCTGTATTTAGGAAAATATTATTCGCTGCAAGAGCTAATAGAGACAAAGGATTTAAATGAGGAAGAGCTTAAACTTAAACTGAAGAAATTCTATTTCGCTAGCTGCAAGAAGATTGTAGGCGAACGGATCAATAAATATCAGACACAGCTTAGAGTAAAGCCTAAGACGATTGACATTGTAGAGTCTAGAACCAAGTGGGGAAGCTGTAGCTCGGATAAAAAGCTAACCTTTAACTATCGCCTAGCGATGGCTCCAGTGGAGGTTATCGATTATGTAATCATCCATGAACTGTGTCATTTACTTCATATGAATCATGACCGCTCTTTTTGGCGAAAGGTTGGAAGCCTCATGCCGGATTATAAGGAGAAGGAAGAGTATTTAGCTAGATACGGGCGTGCAATGACGCTGTGAATAAAAGGAAGATAAGAGGTAAAACTATGTTCACTAATTGAACTGGGAAAAATTTAAGTGCGGAGGTAAATGATGACACAGAATAAAGGAAATTCACAACGCCAGATTCGAACTTCAATTCTTTGTTTGATCTGTGCCTGCACCGTCCTATTAAGTGGCTGCTCTAAAGCTACCAATGAAACCATACAAGTAACTCCAACGCCTACAACAGAAGCCACTGCACCTGCGGCTACGAACAATGCAACAGAACAACCCAATGCATCATCCGGTACAAATACAGAGGGACTTCCGGCGGATGTTAGCGTTCAGAGAGTCATTAAGGAAGTCACTTTAAAGAATGGCTATCATAAAAAGATTGAGCTACTGACAGACGGCAGCAAGCGGGTTACTATTACGGATCCGAGCCAAAAGATTGTTTTGCAGCAGATTGAATATGATGGGAAGATTACTACGTCTAATGGTAAACAGGTCACCGTTAAAGTCGAAGGTGGGGGAGAGCAGACCATAACCATCCCCGATCATGTAGTGATCGAAGATGAGGACAAGCTTGGATTGATGCCAGGTGTTGATATCGAGTGGACAGTGAATGCCGAGGGGCAAATCGAAAGTGTTGAACTGGAGAATTAAAGAGATACTGAGGTGGCTGGCTAAATGAAATTTCTAATCGTATTTGGCAGTATAGTGGTTCCCATCGCCATGCTAATGATACAACGGAAATGGATAAAGTGGCGTATTGTTTTTAATGTAGCTTCTGTGTTGTCTACACTTATTTTAGGTAATATTTCTGCCCTAGCTATATATGAAATATTAAGAGATAACACGGTATTTATGACCTCGATCCATGCGATTTTTTTGAATCCAATGTTCCTTTTAACGGGAGCATATCTTGGAGTATATCTGGTCTATCGCTTGATGTTGATGACGTATGAAGAAGTATATGTATGATGTAGTTAAAAATAGGAAGGTTAAGTATGGCGAGCTCCTTAATGAGCGAGCACCATTATTAGAGACAATAATTCAGGCTATCGGAGCAAATAGTGTAGACAATATTAATCTGAATCGGTTGATTGATTTCCAGATCAACTGCGGAATACTATGCACGAAAAATGGCGATTATTCAAGCGGAACGAATGGGAGGGTAGAGGACACTTTATCCTTAGAACATAGTCCTATAAGAACCCGAGCCCCGCGCGGTTTTTGTATTTTAAGGGATCAAGTTCTTGTCCTTTACTCCAGACAAGAACTTGATCCCTTAGCCGTTAATGGACAGGAACATGGTCATATTACCGATTTGATATTCATCAAATAGAATTAATTACCGATTTCCTCAAGGACAAGTATATAGTCGCATTGACGATTAAATGGATGTCTAATGAAAGGTTAAATACTTAACGTTGGGGCAACTTTTACTCCTTGGTTTCTTTGTCCTTACCGCCGATATTAAATCCTAACTTTCCATTATATTTGCCTACCTGTCCGGCAACTCCTAAGCCTGCTCCTTGACCGCCGCCGAGTTGTGCCTTGGCCTGGGCGCCGAGACCATTTTCGCCACCAAGCTGCAAATGGGTTTGCAGTCCCGCGCCTTGACTGAACCCCAAGTGTCCTTCGGCATCAGCACCCATACCGTACTCTCCTCCGATCTGCGCCCCCGTATGAAAACCTGCCTCTTGACCGCCACCTATTTGGGTTTTTGCCTGAGCCGCAATCCCGTACTTGCCGAAGGCCTGGGCTTCGGCATTGAGCCCTAGACCCTGGCTGCTGTCCAGATGAGTATTGCCTTGAGCATGGATTCCATATGAAGGAGTGCCCATATGGCCGCCCGCATACATACCCATGCTACCTAAGGCTAAATTCCCGCCAGCATTTAAACCAATGCCGTGTTTACCGCCTACTTCTCCTCCGGTATTTAGCTTAATCCCCTGACCGCTGGATACATTTTCGTTCATATAACCATTTAAAGGTTCTTTTTTGGTGTTTTCGCTGTCAGAGGGTAGATCTTCCAGGCTGCTTTCTGAACGGAAGTGATGGTAGTAATGAGAGTAAGGGAAAGGATTGAAACGGGTAAAGTAAGGGTATACGGATGGATTAGCCTGGCTGTTTGGATATTCGTTCCCAAAGGTCATCTGGGATACCTCCATTATTCAATTTATTACAACAGCCTATTCATCGATGAGTTGAAGTGATACCCTTTCTAAGTAAACCATATGAATTCAAGGTTCGCAGCCGATGCACAATGAGCCGGGCGAAGTATCACTTATTTTTAACGGGGAAATCTACAACTACCGGGAGCTGCGTGAATCGGTGCCGGCGGCGTGGCCAGCTGCTGCGCGCCGCGGACCTGGTTGCTTCGGACACATAGGTGGGCGGAACGACCGAAGTCAGTGACCAATCTCTAATGATAAGCGAATTGTTTCACTCGGTCCCTTAAAACAGAAAAACTACACTGCGCGTGATTCTTAATCTTGGCCTCTTACATTTAAGGACGATACTTGTGAGGTATATATTTACATAAATCAGGACTTTTGTTCTTTTCAAAAAGTATAGTTACAACTCACCCTTTACTATGCTTGGAAACGTATATTTCAACAGGTCCGTTTTTAAATCGACGTATTACTACTGCCTTCTACTCTTTCAATAGATATTTCATTGTTTTCTATTTGTATTTGATATTCAACAATTTCTCCTTTATTAAATACTTCACTAAATTCTTTACTTACCGAGTAGTTTCCTTTCGGATTGAGTGTAATTTTAAACAAACACTTTCCGTTTTTCACTCGGAACTTCGCAACCTTTCCAAAAGTAATATTACTATCAATCAAAGATTCAATTAGAGTGTCATCTCCTTCTTCAACAGTAACAACTACACTTTTTAAATTTAACGGGCTGTTATTAGTAATCATCAGATTATATTCCTCATCATCTGCTATATTAGTATCATTTATTACATCTGAGCTATTTCTTTCGCAACCCGTCAAAAAGACTATAAACAATATGAATATAAATAACCATTTTTTCTCAGCCAATATGCTCACCTCTCAATTTTATAATTTATTGTGCTGTCAAAAAATTCAAAAAGGATATTCATCACGATTAACTTCTACATTAATTATTTCAATAAACTCCTTTACATCTTCAGGATAAATCAATTCCGCATGTATATCACTAGTAATAATATGATTTGAATCTAAAATCTTATATGAGTAAGAATACTCTTGTTCTAGTGCTACTTTATTTTTAGGGGCAATTGGTGATTCCATTACGGAAATACCATTTTGCTCTCCAAAATAAAATTGTAAATATACTGGATTTATATTTCTTTTAATTGTTTTCTTATCTATATTGATTATAATTTTATCAAAAACTAATTTTTCAAAACCTGATATCCTATTAGAAGTTAACCGAATAGAAAACCCTTCTTTTAATAAATTAGGGTCAGATAATTCCCACGCTATGTCTTCTGGACTGAATTTAAGTTCTTCCTTTTTTTCATTTGATAAAGTTATTGTTATGCCCGAATTATTTAATTTATTTAAAATATCCTTTTTTAAATTTGATGCTGATCCAAATAGCAGTAAAGAAGAATCACTATTTTTTGAATCTTCTAAATTAATAGTATAGATCCCGACTGCTTGGTTAAATTCTAGCCTATTTAGGATATTACTTATACTGTTAGTTTCACACCCGGATATTATTAGTAAAGGAGCTAATACAGGGGTACCCCCTTAATAGGGTAGGCCCTATTCATGTTGATAGCAGGAAGGTTAAGAAGACTTTCCTACAATACTGGTTCCACTCTTCGTGATCTTGTACGTAAGGATATCACCATTCCAGAAGTGGAATTTCAAGATGACTAGTACTTCGGTGCTTAGATGAACACGTACACCTCCATTAATTCGTTGTAAACGCTTACCGAATACCCTAACATAGAATAATTTCAACGAGTACCTTACTAATTTGTGGTAAATTGATATATGAATTAGTGATTTGCAGTGATTCCAAAGTCATGGAGGGCAATCCAGTGAGCAGATTTCATTACATAGGCTCGGCTACAGAGCTTCCGTTAGGAGAAAGAGGCAGTGTACTGTCAGCAAAGACATATAATGAAGTGAAAAATTCTCCGGAGTATAAGAAACAAAGAGAGGCTCTGCGCCTGCAAGGCATAATTCCTTTGGATGACATCGCAGATCTATCTCATTTAAGAGATGAGGACTGTCTTGTATACGACTCGGAAGAAGATGCAGCGGGTATTTTTATAGAGGAACTTGGATATTGGAACGATGAGATTCGCAAGCATTTTCGGAGTCCATATGTGTACCGGATTTCACCGAATTGGGGCGGCTTCTCTGTATCCCCTAAGCTAAAAGATACTCTACTGGGATCGTATAACGCCTCACTCAAGTGTTGTCGGGAGTTAATTAGGCTTATGACAGATTATGGGGTATCAGGTGCCGAGTTTGAGCTTTATACATGCTGGGCTGAGGAAGAAGGGCTCCCACGTAATAAAAAGTATGATCGAATCTTTGATTTGGCCTCTTTGTCACTGGAGGAGGGATTTGAGCTGAGAGAAAAAGAGTATATTGTGGTTAAAATGATTTGATATTCAATAGGAGTATCGCTAACTACTCGTTATACAAAAAACAAATATTGCATGACAAAAGCATATATATTAGATATGATGAAGCATGGAAAAATTAATATTAGCAATAGGTGCCAATTATGAATGTTTCGGAAATGCAATCATAGATTGGTTAAATGGAAAGCGGGTGTGAATCCCGCGCGGTCCCGCCGCTGTGAAAGAGGAGTCCTTGCAAGGTACCACTGGGAAACTGGGAAGGTAGCAAGGGTGATGATACTTGAGCCAGAATATCTGCCTGTTTCTGATACACCGTTAAACTCTACGAGCGATAGAGAGGTGTTTGATATAGTATATGCCTGCTATTATTGCGGTTCACTATCTTAAACCTCTTGACGTTATGTTGAGTGGTTTTTTTTGTAGTACTAAGAAAGTTTATTCTGTTTTTTTATCATAGGAAGAGAAGGGAAGGGTTATGGAAACATGAAGAAAAATAAGTTTTTAGCTTGGTTACTTATTGTAGCTGTATTTATCACGACGTTCTCTACAAGTGTAATCCCGGCTCATGCGAATGAAGCAAGCTCTACACTTAAAGGGTATGTAACTGTATCCGTAGAGAAGTTCACATTGGGTCAAGGGTATATTAAGGAACCTATTAAAGTTCCATTCTACGAAGGGGACAATGGCGCATCATTAATAACACGTGCGCTAGGAGAAGGTAATTATAAAAACTTTGGAAGTATAGATAGTAGTTTTTATTTATCTGAAGTTAAAGATAGTGGCAAAAGTGAAGTGAATATACCGCAATATATTTTAGATATGATTTCAGTCGATGGTGGGACGGTTGGTACTAAAGCAAACCAAGAGTGGCTAAGTCAGTTTGACTACACTCACATGTCCGGTTGGATGTATGCCGTGAATAATGAGTTTCCTCCGTTCGGGATGTCTGATTATCACCCTCAAGACGGTGACATCATCCGAACACAGTTCACCACTTATGGCTATAGTTCTGATCTTGGTGGCTGGGGAGAACATCCATTTCCATTTGCTAATAAGGATGCTTTAACTGCGAAAATCGCCGAAATAAACAGTGATCCGAATAAAGAAAGTATTTTGGGCAAAACAGTAGTACAAAAAGCAGTTTACCAAGCTTATTCAGTGCTAGAAAATATGGAAAGCTCTCAAGTAAGTGTAGATCATGCGCTGGTCGGGCTTACCAATTCTTTAGATATAGAGCCACCTGTTATTACTGTAAGTGGTATGCAGGATAAACAGGAAGTATCCGATAAAGATTTAAGTTTCAGAGTAGCTGTCACAGATAATGTATATGACGGTATCATTCCTGTAGTGAAATTAAATGGAGCTGCTGTATCTGCTACAAATGGTGAATATAAGATTTCTCTTAACCCAGGTGGTAATGTAATCACTGTAACTGCAGTAGACGGGGCAGAGAATAGAGCAACGCAAACTTATCAAATTACCTACAAAATAAATGCTACAACTGGAGTCAAAGAACAGTTAGATAAGAGCCTTGCTTATATTCTAAACACCGTAAAGAACCCGTCATTTGGGACAGGTAGCGGAGAATGGTCCATTCTTTCTCTAGCACAGGCCAACTACGAAGTGCCAAGTGGTTATTATGATCTCTATTACAACAATGTAGCTAAGAGAGTAAAAGAATTAATGAAGGATGGAAAACTCGATGCTACTAAAAGCACAGAGCATTCCAGAGCGATTCTAGGACTTACCTCTATCGGAAAAGATATCACGAATGTTGCGGGTTATGATCTAATCAATGCACTCGCTGATTATCAATATGTTCAGAAGCAAGGGAACAATGGTCCCATATTTGCTCTGATTGCCTTAGATAGTCATAACTACGATATCCCCATTCTATTCCCTGAACCTGATAAAAATGGGGTGAAATTTCAAAGTACAAGAGAAAATCTCGTTCAGTATATCTTAGATAAAGAGGTTAAAAAAGGTACAGCAGATGCCGGGGGCTGGGCTTTAGGCGTAACCAGAGCCGACGTTGATATGACCGCGATGGCGATGCAAGCACTTGCGCCTTATTACGCAACTAATCCAAATGTAAAAGCTGCTATGGATCGGGCGATCAATTGGTTATCGAGTTCGCAAAATGATCAAGGCGGATTTACAAGCTGGGGAAGCACAAGCAGTGAAAGCATCTCGCAGGTAATAGTAGCCTTAACTGGCGTAGGTGTAGATCCACACAGTGACCCTAGGTTTGTGAAAAAAGGGAATTCGCTTATTGATGCACTTCTTACCTTCGCTACTCCAGATGGTGGATTTAAGCATGTTCTCACCTATCCAGTAGATAATATGGCAACGGATCAAGCTACGTATGCACTTGTTGCTTACGATCGTCTGATCAATCATAAGAACCGTCTATTTGATATGAGTGATGTAGTAATTCAGCAACCAGAGGAAACGAAAGAAATAGAAGTACAGTTACCCTCAGGAGATACACCCAAAGTTGTCATTTCTCAAAATAATAATAAATATATTCTTCCGATAAATTCAGGGGATAGCAACAAAGAAATTACAGTTAATATTCCGAAATATAAGCAATCCACAGTAAGTGTTGATTTACCTAGTAATAGTAATCTGCCCAAATTAGAGGTTACCAAAGGTGACGTATCTGTAGTCATCCCTAAGGGTACACAGGTCATAGAGGGAGATTCTTCAAAGGTTGAATTGATTTCACCTACAACAGGGACAGAATCTGCACTAAAAGATAGTCTGAATCAAATTATTCCTGGGGACAAGAAGCTTGATAATATCGTTCAAGCTTTTTCGATGGGCGGCAGTGCAAGAGTAGAATTCAGTCAATTTATAACGTTAACCTTTAAGGGGATTAATGGAAAAGATGCAGCTTATATTCAAGACGGCAAACCTCATGCGATTCAAAAATTTGCAAGTGATGCCTTAGGCTTAGCGAGCGGTAAGTCTGAGTATGCCTATGATAGTGGAAATGATTTAATCGTAAAAACCAAGCACTTCACTGATTACATTGCGTACACCTCCAGTGCAGTTCAAACGCCTGGTGGCACAGGTAATGGATATGTAACTTTGTCTGTGGATAAGCTTACGATCAATAAAGGGTACGTTGTTCCATCTGTACAGGTAGAACTGCAAACAGGTGACACAGTGTGGTCTGTACTAACAAGAGTGCTAGAAAGCCGCGGTATCAGCTATCAAAGTTCTTGGAGCAGTAAATACGGAAGTGTATATGTCGAATCCATCGCTGGTGATGGAGAATTTAATCATGGTAGTGGTAGTGGATGGATGTATAATGTGAATGGAAAGTATCCTGGGTATGGGGCATCTCTATATACCCTAAATGCTGGAGATAGTCTTCAGTGGCGTTATACTACGGATCTAGGTGAAGACTTGGGATCAGGATTTAAACCAACGCCTACTTCAGCTCCGGGTGGTGGATCTACACCAGGGACCAATATTAATACTGACGGGAAGACATCTCCAACAGAGGTTCCTAAGGATACTTCGAAAGATAATGACTCGAATACGAATGATATTAAAAAACTGTATACAGACGCCGATAAGATTTCACCCTGGGCGTACTCAGCGATTGAAACTGCTACACAAAAAGGATATATCCAAGGTAACAATGGTAAATTCAATCCGAAGTCTGAAATTACAAGAGCAGAATTTACTAAGATCCTAGTATCAGCATTGGAACTGGATATCAAGAGTGACAAAGGAATTACCTACAAGGATGTCGCTCTAGGCGATTGGTTCTTTCCATATGTGAATGCCGCTCATAAAGCAGGATTAATTACAGGCTTTAACAATGAATTTAAGCCAAATGACAAGATTACTCGCGAGCAAATGGCAGCAATTATCGTCAGAGCATTATCAATCCCGGCTACGAAGCCAGGGACAGCCATTAAAGATATCAATACCGCGTCCGCGTGGGCAAAAGCAGACGTGGATACCATTGTTGCCACTGGACTTATGTTAGGTGATAATAATCAATTTAAGCCTAAAGAGCTTGTAACTAGAGAAATGGCGGCTGTTGTAGCTACTAGAACCCATGATTATAAGAGTGGGAACAAAGTGGTTAGTCCAAATATTCAGAATACAGCAGTTAGTTCTTACATTAAGAACACAGCAGCCTTTTTGCAAAAAACAGTAACAAACCCGGTCATCTCCTCGGTTGGCGGGGATTGGACAGTGTTCGGGCTGGCACGTTCTGATGTGAAGGTTCCAGATAGTTATTACGCTAAGTACTATGCGAATGTAGAAGCAACCCTTAAAGAAAAAGCTGGGAAGCTGCATAGCGTAAAATATACGGAATATGATAGAGTTATTTTGGCATTAACTTCAATCGGCAAAAATATTGATAAAGTGGCGGGTTATAACCTACTGGAACCGCTCGCGGATTTTGATACTGTAATCAAGCAAGGTATTAATGGTCCTGTGTTTGCCCTGATCGCACTGGACAGTAACCATTACGAAATTCCAGTAGTTAAGAATGTAAAGACACAAACGACAAGAGAGATGCTCATTGATTTTATTTTGGGCAGAGAGATCAGTGGTGGCGGATGGGCACTAGGCAGTAATGCTACTGCGGCTGATCCGGATATTACGGGGATGGTTATTCAAGGCTTGACCCCTTATTACAAAACGAATGCCAAAGTAACGGCTGCTGTAGATCGTGGAATTGCTTGGTTATCCAAAACACAAACAGCAGACGGTGGCTTTGCAAGCTGGGAGTCTACGAACTCCGAGAGCATTGCTCAGGTTATCGTAGCTTTAACTGGACTTGGCATAGACCCACATAAGGATTCCCGATTTATTAAAAATGGTCGTTCCGCAGTTGATGCGTTGCTTGGCTTTGCTGCACCTGAAGGTGGTTTTTATCACGTGAAGCAGGGTGGAGTTGGCAACGGAGGTGCGAAACCAGGAGAAGTAGATCTTATGGCTACAGATCAAGCGATGTATGCACTGGTTGCTTATGATCGGTTCGTTAAGGGACAGACAAATCTTTATGACATGACAGACGTTAAATAGGACTATATTTAGAAGAGATAAGCAAGGGTAGCGTGTATACCCTTGCTTATTATTTAAGGTGGGGAACTTAAGAAATGAACAAGAAAAAATGGCTGACAGCGATACTAATTATTGGTGTACTGGCGATCGCCTTCTTTTGGGGCGGGAATTATCAGAAGAGCCCGAACAAGGTTGCGAGTAACAATGTTGAATCTCAAGTTGTAGAGTCAGACAACACGGCTTCCAATCAAAATGTTGATGTAGAGCCTACAGCATCAAGCGATGCTGTAACAACGGAGATAGCAACGTCAGCTACACCTAGTGAATCAGCTAAACCCGTAGAGACGGTAACGCCAACAGAAGAAGCAACGCCATCAGAAACTGCGACAGCGACAGAGGCTGTAAAGCCGACCGCAACACCAAAACCGGATTCTAAGGCACAACCGACCGCAACACCGAAAGCGGCTAAAACGTCCGTGCCGGAAACGAAAGCGACGGCAAAACCCGTAATCAAACCGGATTCAAAAGTAGCAACAACAGAAACCAAGCAGGAACCGAAAAAGGATAAATTCCTTACCGATCCAGTGCCGAGCGGGAAACCTAAGCCCGTCGAATGGCAAGATGCAACAGTAGATAAGAAGAAGCAATTAACGGCTACTTTGTCCGTGTCGGCAGCAACGATATTAGATAATATGGATATTTTCAATGAGGATAAGCTTGAAGTATTGCCTGCAGATGGTATCATTTATAAAGCGCAGAAGGTAACCTTTTATGAAGGTGAATCTGTGTTTGATGTTTTACTAAGAGAGATGAAGAAGAATAAAATCCATATGGAATTCAGTATGACGCCGATCTATAACAGTAATTATATTGAAGGTATAAATAATTTGTATGAATTTGATGCTGGAGAGCTTAGTGGATGGATGTACAAAGTAAATGGCTGGTTCCCTAACTACGGAAGTAGTCGTTACGTTCTCAAAGATGGCGATGTCATTGATTGGGTATACACTTGTGATCTAGGTCGAGATGTAGGTGGTTATGTGGCCACAGGAGGAGCACAGAAATAATGAAGGATAGCTTTTCTACCTTTCATCCGTTTGTGAATTTTCTATATTTTGTTGTGGTATTGCTGTTTAGCATGGTGTTCATGCATCCCATATTTCAGGTGATTGCCCTTATCAGTGCAGTGATTTACTCCTTTATGTTAAAAGGAAAGAAAGCCGTTCGATTTAATCTGCTGTACATGGTTCCTTTTCTACTATTTATGGCGATTATGAACCCTGTTTTTAATCATCAAGGGGTAACGATCTTATTCTATTTGAACAATGGAAATCCCATTACGAAGGAATCGATTCTTTATGGCGTAGCAGCGGCGTGCATGTTTGTGACGGTAATCATATGGTTCTCCTGTTATAACATCGTGATGACCTCGGATAAGTTTATTTATATATTCGGAAAAATACTGCCGGCACTGTCGTTGATTTTTTCGATGGTGCTTCGTTTTGTTCCTAGATATTTAGCGCAAATCAAGGTGATTTCGAATGCTCAAAAATGTATAGGCCGGGATGTCACGCAGGGAAATCTACTCGCAAGGGCGCGGAATGGGATTACGATCCTATCGATAATGACCACCTGGGCTCTTGAAAATGCGATTGAGACGGCGGATTCCATGAAGTCAAGAGGTTATGGATTGCCTGGACGTACAAGCTTTTCGATCTTCCGTCTAGATGCCCGGGACAAAGTAGCCCTTTTGATCATGACAGGCTTAATTGCAATAGTAGCCGTCGGTGCAGCGATGGGTGCGAACACGATGAGATATTATCCGTCGATTAAAGCGAGCGCAATTTCACCTTTTAGTATCCTTGTATATATCGCTTATTTTGCGCTATGTATGATCCCTGTGCTCATTAATATGGTGGAGGCAATGAAATGGAAATCTATCGAATCGAAGAACTAAGCTTTGCTTTTCCTGAACAAGAGCAGATGGCTCTTTCGAATATTAATCTTACGATTGCAAGCGGAGACTTTATTACTGTTTGTGGAAAGTCAGGCTGCGGCAAAAGTACCTTACTAAGACAATTGAAAACAATCCTAACCCCACATGGTAAACGCCAAGGGGCGATTTATTATAAGGGTCAACCTGTAGAGGAGATCGATCAACGGACACAAGCGGCGGAGATCGGTTATGTACTCCAAAGTCCGGACAATCAAATTGTGACAGACAAGGTGTGGCATGAGTTGGCCTTTGGCCTTGAAAGCTTAGGTTATGACAATTCTGCAATTCGTTTGCGCGTGGCTGAGATGGCGAGCTTTTTCGGGATACAGACCTGGTTCCATAAAAGTGTGACTGAGCTTTCGGGCGGTCAAAAGCAACTGCTCAATTTAGCGGCGATTATGGCTATGCATCCCTCGGTTTTAATCCTAGATGAGCCTACCTCTCAGCTAGATCCTATCGCAGCCTCTGATTTTCTGGAGACGGTCAAAAAGATTAATCGCGAGCTTGGAACAACCGTTATCATGACCGAGCATCGTCTAGAGGATGTTCTTCCGCTTACAGATCGGCTGATTGTGCTGAATGAGGGCGTCGTGATTGCTGATGATACCCCGCAAAGGGTGGGAGAAGCTCTAAGCAAGCTGAACCATCCGATGTTTCTGTCCATGCCCTCGCCCATGCAAATTTACGCAGGTGTAGAGAATGACTTAGCATGGCCTGTTACAGTGAAGGAAGGACGCCAATGGTTGGATGCTTTTCTAGAGGATAAGACACCTGCAGCGATCGCAGAATCTCAGCTAAGCTCGAAAGTGGACAGCCCTGAAGTCATAAAGTTTAAGGATGTATGGTTTAAATATGATAAACACGGACCGGATATTATTAAGGATTTGTCCTTTGAAGTGAAGCAGGGACAGTTCTATTGCATTGTTGGTGGAAATGGAACGGGTAAGACATCGACGCTGTCACTGATGAGCGGCATCCTTCAGCCCTATAGAGGGAAGGTTCTAATCGGTGGAAAGAATCCAGCGAAGATGAATGCCAAAGAACTGTTTACTAACAATTTGGGCATCCTTCCGCAAAATCCGCAAACCTTGTTTGTGAAGAAAACAGTTGAGTTAGATTTATACGAAATGTTATCTCAGCTTCCTTTAACGAAGGAAGAAAAGGTGACCAAAGTTGAGGCTGTGGTTAAGTTCGCAGAACTGGAACATCTTCTCTCGATGCATCCGTATGATCTTAGCGGGGGAGAACAGCAGCGTGCGGCGCTGGCTAAAGTGCTTTTGTTAGAACCAAAGATTCTGCTGCTGGATGAACCGACGAAGGGACTGGATGGACCTTTTAAAGAGAAATTAGCTTTATTCTTACAGAAGCTTAATGCTGAAGGTGTTACCATCGTAATGGTTTCGCATGACGTTGAATTCTGTGCCAAATACGCCGAGGTCTGCGCCATGTTTTTTGATGGAAATATCATCACGACGAATGAAGCCCAGAAGTTTTTTGCGGGAAACAGCTTCTATACGACTGCCGCCAACCGTATGGCGCGTCATGTATGGAGCAAGGGAGTAACGATAGAGGGTGTGATTGATTTATGTCAACGAAGCAGGTAACGGGTCGTCGTTTGAGTCGTCGAACTTTATTAGCAGCACTACTAATCTTTATAGTTATTCCAGCTACAATTTTGTTAGGGATCTTTGTCCTAGACGATCGCAAATATTACTTTATCAGCCTATTGATCGTCCTCTATACGATGATTCCGTTTGCGCTGGTGTTCGAGAATCGGAAGCCGCAGGCGAGGGAATTGATTGTCATAGCGGTGTTAGCAGCCATTGCCGTTGCTGGTCGCGCAGCCTTTTTCATGTTGCCTCAGTTTAAGCCGGTTGTTGCCATTGTCATCATCGCAGGGGTAAGTTTGGGAGCTGAGGCAGGATTTCTGGTCGGTGCTGTTGCGGGCTTCGTCTCCAATTTCTTCTTTGGGCAGGGACCTTGGACGCCTTGGCAAATGTTTTGTTTTGGCATCATTGGTTTCCTGGCGGGCATTTTCTTCAAGAAAGGTCTGCTTAAAAAGACTAAGCTATCGCTGTGTATATTCGGAGGGCTAGCGACATTCTTGGTATATGGTGGCATTATCAATATAGGCTCGCTGATGATGTTCACTTCTGAGTTCTCATTATCGGCTTTGATGACGACTTATGTTTCAGCCTTTTGGTTTGATATGGTGCATGCCATCTCGACGGTGGTGTTTTTGTTTTTTATTGCTCATCCTATGATTGAAAAGTTGGATCGGATAAAAACGAAGTATGGGTTGATTGAGCCTTAGGTTTTGGAATTGGGTGTTTGGCGTTTTAAGTGCTGCGCATTGCGCTGGCGGACGCTCCGAGAACGGACTGTTGTTACAATCGCTGTTGTGTCCAGATTTTTTTGAATTTTTCCCCCTAGGGTAAAATCCGGACACAAAGGCGAACGCTCCGCTTTTCCACAATCAGTCCGTTCTCTCCGCTGCTATCAGCGCGAAACCCAACATCGAAGAAAGGCCCAAAGAACCCCCCTTCGGTTTTTAGCCGAAGGGGGGCGGTAGTACCTAGTGGCTGGAGGTTTGGCCACTATAAGATATTACAATCGGTATGGAATTCTAGTAGCGATGCTCCTAGATCTAACCTTAAAAAACAGGCGATGCTCCGGTCTACCGGTATCGCCTGTTTTTTGATTATTCCCTTACGATATCCATAGGCGCTGAGGTATCTTCAAAGGGCTTAAGGCTCTTTCGGCTGGGAGCAGACGGGGAGACGGGCAACCTAACGATAATCGTCGTTCCCTCTCCGATAGCACTGTCTACCTCTATCCTTCCCTGATGCAGAGAGACAATTTTTTTAACGATCGCAAGTCCAAGACCGTTGCCATTGTTGTTTCCGTTCCGCGACTTGTCTATTTTATAAAATCTTTGGAATACGGCATTGAACTCTTCCGGGGACATCCCCATTCCATTATCGCTGATGGTGACGGATACTTCTGCTGCAATACTAACTATACTGATGCGGATATTCCCGCCTTCCGGTGTGAACTTGATGCTGTTGCTGAGCAGATTCATCCATACTTGCTTCAGCTGATCTTCATCACCCTTAATTTTGATCGCTTCCGGCAGTTCAAGATCGATAACAATGCCTTTGGCTGACCATTGGGGCTCACAGGTCACAACGATGGTTCTAATCTGCTCGTCAAGATTGAAGGGACTTGCGTGGAAGGGATGATGTTCAGAATCCAGGGAAGCGAGCTTCAGTAAATTATCACTTAACCTCGACAGACGTTCACTCTCCGCAATGATGATATCAAGATATTCGCTGCGTTCCTCTTCCACGATTAAATCATGGTTCAGTAGCGCCTTGGCAAAGCCGGAAATGGACGTAAGCGGGGTCTGGATTTCATGAGAAACGTTGGATACGAAATCCTGCCTCATCTGTTCCAACTGCTTCAGCTCCCCTGCCATCTCCACATAGCTTTGTGTCAATTCCCCGATTTCATCTATTCGGTTCACTTTAAGCTCCACCTCGAAATCACCCTTGGCCAGCCTTTTTGTCGCATTTGTCAGTGCTTTGATCGGCTCCACCAAATATCTGGCGGCAATAAGAATGCATACACTACCCAGCAAAAGCACGAGCAAAAGCACAAAGAGCACCATCCGATTGACGATATTTTCGTTCTCAGCAGAATACTGCAAGAACATCGCACGCCACTCCCCGTCTAACATAAAGGGCATCCCGATAAAAATATCCTTATCTTCCGCGGAGGAACGGTAGAGCTTTCCTTGTAGTACTCTTTTGACAGCTTCGGGGGGGACAGTGACAGCCGGACTACCCTTGAGCCCATAAAAGGTATGTTCTCCGGCATGATTGTACAGGTGGATAGGGTGTGCAGATACCTTAACCATACTATTCAGGAACTCGTCCGTATCTTTAGGTTTGGCGTCATCATAGCGGTGAATGATCTCTTTTCCCACTACGATCATTTCATTCTGTCCCTCGTAACTTATTTGTTTCTGAAAGACATATAAGCCAATGAAAAAGGAACAAATCAGACTAAAGATAATGATGCCCAGAAACGTGAGAATGACGCGTACATACAATGTCTTGATCATGGCGTAGGGATCAGCCGGTATCCCAGGCCGCGGGCCGTTTCGATTTGAAACTGCTCACCCTTGCCGCTGAATTTTTCCCTTAACCGACTTATATGCACATCCACAGTCCGGCCGTCTCCTTCATAATTCAATCCCCAGATTTGAAGGATTAACTGTTCTCTTGTGAAGATTTGCCCAGGATGGCTGGCCAGCAGAAACAGCAACTCAAATTCCTTCAAAGGAATTGTGACTGGTTCTTCACCACGCGTGACCTGAAAAGTGCGGCGGTTGAGCGTCACATTACCCAACTGCACAGACTGGGAAGAAACGACCAGCGAGCGTTTAAGCAAAGCCTTTACTCGCATTACCAGTTCAAGCGGATCAAATGGTTTCGTTAGATAGTCATCCGTACCAAGTTGAAAGCCTTTCACTTTGTGTGCAGATTCCGCTTTAGCCGTCACCATGAGGAGGGGGATGTTGGCATCCCAGCGCCTGATTTCTCTGCATAGATCCCAACCATCCAATCCTGGCATCATAATATCTAGAATGACGAGATCGACACGCCAGTTCTGTATAATGGACAGAGCTTTGGTACCATCCCTGGCTTCTTTGAGGTCAAAACCTTCTTTTCGCAAAAATAAAGACATTAGCTTTCGGATGTTATCATCATCATCAGCGATAAGTATAGTAGCCACGATTTTCCTCCTCTATTAAGCTTTCATTATATCTGATTTGTTCTTGGCAAGTAATGGCGTTATCCGAACTGCCAACCTAACAGGTTCCAATAGTAGAAGAACAGAGTCATCGCCACAGCCGAAAGCGCCACTAACGTATAATGCACACGCTTGAAAGCTGTCCAGTATTTATTCTTCCAAACCAGTATAGCCGAGATTAGCAAAGCTAAAGTCAGACCAACCAAAATGATTGGCATAACTAAACTGAGAGAAAGCGAAAGACTGATACCGCTGAACTTCTGCATCAAGTCCATGGACATAACCACCATAAATATCGTGACGAAAGTTAGCAGCGCCCAACCAGCAGTTCCTGCAGATAGGCGGATGGCCCACTTTTCAGGTGGCGTCATCGCCTTAATCTTGCGTCTGGAGAAGATTAGTCCGAGCAATGCAGTGATGAAAATCAACCCCGAGAACCCTAGTACGATAAGCCAAAATTTATTCCGGTCCAAGAGAGGCGTACGCTCCAGCGGCATATCCGGTGCCATCCCTAAGATCATATGTGTAACCTTACCAGACTCATTCGTGCGGAAGGCAATTTGTTCGGTACCTCCTTCGAGTTGGAACATATTCGGACCGACTTCACTATACAATTGTTGTTCACTACCACTTCCCAAGGATAGCTTATTATCCTCAACCGAGACATTCAGCTGAGCGAAAAAGTTGAAAAACTTATCAATATCACTGATGTTTCTGCGGGTAAATTGATAGGCTCCTGCATATTTCTGAATAGATTCATCAGAAGCGATGAATTCAGGCTGACTCGCATCAGGAGCAGGGTAGTAGCGGTTGAAAAAGGCTTGGATGAGGTTCGCTGCGGAATCACCGCCCTCACCGCCGTTGTAGGATACAAAGATGCCTACATGCTTGGCAGGCACAAGGTACAATTCCGTATTAAACATGGGGTCGGAACCACCATGAGTGATCAGTGTGAGATCATTGATTCGTTTCTCTGCGAACCCAAGATCCACCCCCGGCAGACGTTTATCAAATTGAAACGCCGTTGAATGCATTAGTTCTGCCGTCTCGGGTCTCAGAATCTGCTGGTCACCATATTTCCCGTTCTGCAGATGGGCGATCATGAAATGCGCCATATCTACTGCTGATACTGTACCCGAGCCGGCTGGACGAAAGCCTCCCTCGAATGTAGGTGTGCCTGGAATAAAACTGCCGTTCTCGCTGTTGTACCCCACAACTTTGTTGGGCATGAATGACTCCGGTAAAGGTTCTACTACAGTCGAATATTTCATGTCGAGCGGATCAAAAATATATTTCTTTATATAATCATTGTAAGGAACACCGCTAACTTCCTCTACAATTAGACCTGCGAGTGTAGCACCGTAGTTCGAATAAGAACTTATCTGTCCGGGTGGTCTTACTCGTGCCAACATATGCTTATTGAGTGTTTCCGAGATTGACCCCGGCAATTTGGCAGGGTCTGTAGTGATTTGATAACCAACTCCACCTTCTTCGAACCCTGCTGTATGTGTCATCAAATGGCGCATAGTGATAGGCTCAGGATAAGTAGCAGGGATCTTCACTGATTTCAGGTAGATGTTAATATCCGTGTCTAGATCAATTTTGCCTTGCTCGACCAGTTGCATCACCGCTGTCCAGGTAAACAGTTTTGTCGTTGAAGCGATTCGAAACATGCTGGTTGTCGGGTCAACGGGTGCTGCCTTTTCCAGATTGAAACTGCCATAACCTTTGGCCAAAATAATCTTGTTGTCCTTTATGATCGAGATGACCGCTCCCGGAATTTGCAGCCGATTCATATCTTGTTCCATAATGCCATTAACGAAGGCAGTCAGACTCGCGGTATCATCGAGACTGGCAGGTGCTTCAGTCTGAGTTATAGGTAGCACGGTTTGATCCGTCTTGGTCTCGGCTGATGTCTGGTTCCCGGGTAACATCAGGCTTGCGCCTAGTCCGGCACTAATCACAGCCAATAGGGTTAGACCAGCGATCCATCTTTTTTTCATAGATGTTAACATTATTATCCTCCACATCATCATTTATTGGGAT
The DNA here is from genome assembly GCF_924513355.1 of Paenibacillus pseudetheri. Classification (NCBI taxonomy): domain Bacteria; kingdom Bacillati; phylum Bacillota; class Bacilli; order Caryophanales; family Paenibacillaceae; genus Paenibacillus; species Paenibacillus pseudetheri. The sequence goes on along the minus strand of NZ_CAKMAB010000025.1, from coordinate 22,354 downwards.
TGGATGATCATCCACTTAACGCTTATAGACATTATCAGAGTAGTGTGAATGGAACGTTAACAAGACTATAAAAAAACAGACTGCCATCCGCCGCCTTCAACGACAGATCGTAGTCTATTTTCATCGGGAAGGATAGCTCAAGATTTTCACGATTACTAATTCATATGAAGTTAGTTACTGAATTGGTGAAAGATGTTAAACTAAAGTCTCTAAATAAATTAAAAAACAGGGGAGGATCTCACATAGACATTTCAATGAGTCTTCAACCACATGGCTGGTTGGATGTCATGATTTACACGACTGAAGGTGAAAAAATTGAAATTCCGGTTTCCTTTTTGTCTGATGCTATCCATGAAATAGCTAGTAAGACTTCTAGTTTGGGATTATCCGATAATGATGTAATTATTACTGTTCAGACTGAACCAGGCGAGTACCGATTCAAGATTTCAAAAATCACAAAAGATTTAAGTTTGTTCAATTATTTGAAATGAGTGATAAGCCTGACAAAACTCCTTCCGGTTTACTTAAGACTCTCGTATTTGTGAATCTCTGAGCGTTATCGGAATTTCAAGAACGAAATTATAACGAAGTAATGAATAATATAATGGGGGCGAAAAAATGAAAGAAAGAATTATATTAAGTCCAGCTACTTTAGACGATGTAGAATTCATTGTTGATAAAAAAACTAGCACTTCCTTATGGTTCTTTGAAGATTTTATTTCATCCGATAAGGAAGCAGTTAGAAAGAATATAGTAGAAAAAATTAAGAGTGATTGGTATAAACAATACATAATAAAGCTTGATAATCCAGAAAGAACACCTATAGGGGAATTGCATATCCATTGGTATGTCAAGGAGCGTGGAAGTTGGGAAATGGGTTATTGTATTTTTCCTGAATATCGTGAACAAGGATATTGTGTTGAAGCTTCAAAAATAGCTTTGAGGTATGCTTTTGAAGATTGGAATGCTCATAAAGTGGTTGCTATGTGTAATGAATTTAATATCGCTTCATATAAGGTGTTAGAAAGGTTAGGAATGGTTAGAGAGGGGATATTTCGAGAAGAACTACCTTGGCAAGGTAAATGGGTAGATCAATTCTTTTATGGTTTACTTGAAAGTGATTATCGAAAAATGAATATCTGACTGGAGGATATACTCTACCATGAGAAATGAAAAGATCACGATTATTAAAAAAAACAGCGGTAGTTTAGGACGTGATTTCCTTGTCCTTAGCTATCGCTGTTTCTATTAGAATCAGTGAATTCTTCTACATATCCCCACTTATGGTTCAGCCACAACACCTTGTGACGGAACTTCCACAACGGGTCGCCTATGGGTGGCCTCAAGGGTGGAAAGGTCACCATCGAGCGCTTTGAGTCCGGGGAGTAGCAAGGCTGCGCTAGCACAGAGCATTGGAAGCAGTCCGGCGATTACAAAAAGTACGGGCACCCCATAATGCTGGGCAATCGCGCCACCGGCAAAAGCACCAAAAGGCTGTAAGCCGCCACCGATCAGAAAGCGAATAGAATTGACTCTTCCTTGCAGATGGCTCGGAACTAGACGTCCATGGAGTGAAGAGCTTAAGGAACCGAAGAAGGGACCTAACGTTCCAGTAGCAAATACGGCGGCGAGAGCAAAAGAAAAACTAGGGAATAACCCCCATAAGGTAGTCACTAAACCTATGGTCCCCAGACTGCTAAGCATGACAAGCCGTCTTTTTTTAATTTCCCCTATCATGGAAATCACACTTAGCCCGACTAAGGTTCCCAGCGCAAAAACTGTACTTAGCGTGCCCATCGTCGCCGCATCGCGGTGGAGCACTTCGCGTACAAAAGGGACCATCATCGTCCAGACGGCAATTGAGCTTAAATTACTGATGGATGCCATGATCATAATCGTAAGCATTGCAGGAAATTGTTTATAGAAGGTAAAGCCCTCGGCTATCTCGCGAACGTAAACGGTGATGGAGAAACGACCTGGGGCTGGAGAAGGTTTCGGTAGCTTTTGTAAGCACAGCAAGGTAGTGATGGCGGCTGCGTAACATATCATGTTGATGCCAAGGGCGGGAAGCGCTCCACTAGCAGCGGTCAACGCACCTGCTAAGGCAGGCCCCAGCAGGGCTGCTGCGCTTTTGCTGCCATCAATGATAGCAAAAGCCCGTACCAGCTTCCGGCTGTCGGCAACGCCGGGAATAACAGCCATCGCTGTTGGCATGAACAATGCGGCGCAAGATCCGCTGAGACCTGCGGCGACAAACAGATGCCACAGCTGCAATTGGCCAGCCAGGCCCATGCCGAGTGGCAGTGCTATAGCCAGCAAGCGAATGGCTGCCAAGCAGGCCATAAAACGGACCCGGTGCAGCCGGTCGGACAACGGTGAACCGAGCAAGCGCAGCAGCAGCTCAGGTATGCCCGAGCTGAGCGCGAGTGCTCCCATCGCTAGCTTAGAACCGGTTAGCTCATAGACGAGCCATTCCATAGCCAGCAAGCCAAAGGCATCCCCAAAAGCGCTTAAAGTAATGGTCGAGAGTAGACCATAATAGCTGCGTTTTATCATTGCTTGGTAGCTCCTTTCTTAACTCTCCAGATACACTCCGATCTGCTGAGGCAACCCATCTAAGGCTTCTAATCGTAGGCTGTACGAAGCGCTTTTACCATGGGTATGGACAATGACCAGCCCAGCTGCACGCAGCGCGATAAGATGGTAGTGGATTGTGCTTTTTGAAAGTCCTACCTCGCGCACGATTTCTGTGAAATTGAGCTGCTTGCCTGTGAGCAAACGAAGGATATACAGTCGGGTCTCATCTGACAACGCACGGGTAAGGCGGAGTAATGCAGGCGCAGGCCGTCCAGCTTCTGGAGGGAGAACATCACAAGAGTAGCTGGTGAATACGAATTCATCATACATAGCGGTCGTAACCAGTGGACGAGCATGATATTGCGGAATGATAATGACTTGCTTCAGATGTTCGGTTGGATAAAGTCGCATTCCAGCAGTAGCTGCTTCAAAGACTTCCATATCATTGTTCCCGCTTAGCATCGCGCGTCTTGATTCGGCTTCCTGCTCAAGTCCTTTAATGATATTAGGATCGATTCCACTGAAGTATCCCGCGTTCCATTCGCGGAGGATGTCAGCGGCAGTGTCCCTGAGCTCCGCAAGATTGGAAGGGACCGATTGGCCGAAACGTCCGGATATTTCATACAGTTCGCCCGAAGATAAACCATCGAACCACTCCAAAAACCCCTCTACCGAACGCTCTCCCGGACAAGACCAAATATAGGGAGCCAAACTGAAATCATCAAGTTTCTTAACGACCTCCTGCATTTTACGAAGCAGCATTGGCGCGAATCTGGCTTGAACATCGCGTACCCAGAGCTTACCGGAATCCATGGCAGTATGGTTCTGCTTACTTAGAAAAGCAGTCATACTATAAACACATTCATACATGGGTGCAAAATCGACCTCTACTTTATAATCCAAGAGCTACTCCATTCTTTCAGTGAAATACTGAACTTGTTATTTGTTCTATAAACGTAGAACTAATTATTGGTTTTATTGTAAACGAACTTTTTGTTCTTTTCAATAGCCATTTCGCCGAAAAATCCGAACTCAAAATAATGTTCAAATATAATCAATTGATTATATAAGTGTGCGGTTATATAATGAATTTGAAAATTAGATGAAGAAGGTGTAATTCGACTTGAAGGACACAAACGATTTGACTCAGGGTCCTATTATGCCTACCTTAATGAAATTAACGCTTCCCATTATTGCGACGAATTTCATCTCTACTACTTATGGTCTAGTTGATATGATTTGGGTTGGAAGATTAGGAAGTGGTCCGGTTGCCGCGATTGGTACAGCGAGCTTTTTCATTAATCTAGCGATTGCTTTATCGACTATGGTTACGATCGGCACAGGGATTAAGGTGGCGCATTGTATGGGATCTGGCCAGTTAGAGAAGGCTAAATCTTATATAAAGAACGGATTTATGATGTCTATTTTATTAGGACTTCTCTATATGAGTTTAGTGCTATTAACCAAGAATCAGTTGATTGGTTTTTTTGACCTTGGAAGTGATGAAGTAGAGCGGATGTCTAGACAATTTCTAGTGATTTCGGTATTTGGATCGGTATTTTCCATCGTGAATACGTTATTCGCAACTCTCTTAAACGCTATGGGAAATAGTAAACAGCCGTTTCAGATCTTCTCCATTGGTCTTATGGTTAATATTGTCCTTGATCCATTTTTGATTTTTGGCTGGGGCAGTTTTGAAGGATGGGGAGTAGCGGGGGCAGCTATTGCAACATTAACGGCGAACATCTTGGTTACGGCTCTTTTTATCATGAAGACAAGAAAGTCAGAACTCATTTCAAACACATCCGCGTGGGACAGCCGTCAAATGAAAGAAGTCATCCGCATGGGGCTACCCATAACGATCCAACGGGTCACCTTTACGATCATATCGATCATCATTGCCAAGATCATTGTACGATTTGGAGCGGATGCTATTGCGGTTCAAAAAGTAGGAATCCAAATTGAATCCATTTCCTATATGACCATTGGCGGACTACAGGGAGCTATTGCTGCCTTTTTTGGTCAAAATTATGGAGCACGCCGCTTCGACCGTATTGGGCAGGGGTATCGTCAGGCCTTAATTTTAACCTCCATTTTTGGTGTGATCGTGTCGCTTATATTTATTTCGTTCCCGCAGCAGCTGTTTTCATTGTTTTTATCAGACCAGACAAGTTTGGAATTGGGCGCAGATTATATGCGGATCATCGGTTACTCACAATTATTCATGTGTCTGGAATTGATGACAGTAGGTGCCTTTAACGGCATGGGTCAAACCCACATTCCACCGATCTTTAGTATTTCATTTACTGCACTCCGAATTCCACTAGCCTTACTCTTATCCGAGCCTTTTGGCTTAAATGGGGTGTGGATGTCGATTGCGTTAAGCAGTGTGTTCAAGGGTGTCATTCTTGTGTTCTGGTTTAGAAGATCTTTGTTCAGAATGAATAAACAGCAGGCAAACTACTAAGCAAAGGATGAGCGTAGGAATGGCTTTATTAAATCGTAAACTCATACAGCTTCTAAAAGATAATCATTTGAATAAGGAGGTTTTTCACGGCGAATTTGGACTGGAAAAAGAAAATGTCAGAGTGGATCCAGAGGGAAGCCTTGCGCTGACACCACATCCAAAAGCCTTTGGCAACAAGCTGGAGAACCCCTATATTCAAACGGATTTCTCAGAGAGTCAGGTTGAAATGGTGACACCCTCTTTTGATTCTATTGAAGAGACTTATAACTTTCTGGAGGCGCTGCAGGATATTGTGTCGCTAGAGCTTAATGAAGAATATCTGTGGCCGAGTAGTAATCCTCCCATGCTACCGAATGATAAGGACATTCCTATTGCCAAAATGGGTAATCCGGTAGAAGACGAATATAGACATCAGCTAGCCGATAAGTATGGTCGAAAAAGACAATTGCTGAGTGGGATCCATTATAATTTCTCTTTTGATGAACCATTTCTGAAAAAGCTTCATGATATCGCGGAACCACAAGAGAGCTTTAAAGATTTCAAAGATGCTACCTATTTAAAAATAGCCCGCAACCTATTGCGATACCGCTGGCTTCTAATCTATTTAACAGGTGCTAGTCCTGTTTTTGATAAGACTTATATGGAGCAATGTGTGGCACGTGGAGAATCAGATGATGACAAAAGTTTCTATTATCTGAATATGAATTCACTGCGAAATAGCGAATGCGGGTATCGCAATGAAAAGCCTCTCTATGTGTCTTTTGACTCGCTTAGGGAATATGTACATGACTTACAAGCGTTGATTGAATCGGAAGAATTATTAAGTGTAAAAGAGTTCTATAGCCCGGTTAGAGTGAAGACGGCAAGAGGTAAACATCCGTTAGAGGAGCTGCTGCAGGATGGGATTGCCTATTTGGAGCTCCGTTTTATTGATCTGAATCCACTCTACAAAATAGGGATTAGCAAAGAAACAATGACTTTCATTCATCTGTTTATCCTGTATATGCTATTGAAAGAGGACGAACCGTTCGGAGTAGAGGATCAGAAGATGGCGAATCTTAATCAGGATCAATTGATCATGGAGGGGATCAAAGGCTGCCTGCATGATTACGGGGATTCTTGCGGCATAATGGAACAGAAGGCTTTAATTTGTATGCAAGAGATGCAGGATATGATTCAGCTATTGAACCCAGAGGATAAACAGTTCTCGAACATTCTGAACGGAGCTAAGGATAAGATTCTAAATCCAGATCAGAGCTTTGCAGGGATTGTGAAGTCGGAAGTTCAACAATCTTCTTTTATTAAATATCATCTGAATAAAGCCAAACAATATGCTGAGGAAAGTCTTGCGAATGGATACCGATTTGTAGGATATGAGGTTTTGGAGCTATCTACACAGCTTCTACTAAAGGCAGCGGTTAAACGTGGGATTAAGTTTCAATTGCTCGATCGGGAAGAGAACTTCGTTGTACTTACGAAAGGCGATCATAAAGAATACGTTAAGCAGGCTACGAAGACATCCCTGGACTCTTACAGCACGGTACTAATTATGGAGAATAAAATTGTTACGAAGGAAGTTCTCAAACAACAAGGCATTCGTGTTCCTTCAGGTGAGGCATTTGGAGATCTGGAAGCGGCAATGAATGCATATGGCACTTATCGTAATAAGCCAATAGTGATCAAACCCAAATCAACCAACTTTGGACTTGGCATTACTATTTTTACAGATGATTTCTCCGAAGAAGATTATCAAAAAGCCTTTGCAATTGCCTTCGAGCATGATCGAACAGTGCTGCTTGAGGAATTTATGACGGGGAAAGAATATCGTTTTCTTGTCATGGGGGATGAGGTGGTCGGAGTATTGCACCGGGTTCCGGCGAATGTGGTCGGTGATGGTGTACATACGATAGAAGAGCTGGTCCACGAAAAAAATAAGGATCCGCTAAGAGGTCGTGGCTACAAAACTCCGCTTGAGAAGATTCGGATTGGCGAAGCCGAAGAGATGTTCTTGAAGAATCACGCCCAGGCCTGGAGTGATGTTCCTCCATTAAATGAAGTTATCTTCCTACGGGAGAACTCGAATATTAGCACCGGTGGAGACAGCTTAGACTTTACAGATGAGATTCCGGACAGCTATAAAGATCTAGCCATTCAATCTGCTAAAGCTGCGGGGGCCACTATTTGTGGAGTAGACATGATGATTGATGATATTAGGCAAGAGGCGAAGGGTACCAATTACAGCATTATTGAGATCAATTTTAATCCAGCGATTCATATCCACTGTTATCCTTTTAAAGGCAAGAATCGCCAAGCGGATGAACGAATTTTGGATCTGTTGTTTGGAGAATGAACAGAAGCTCAACCAGTACTTTTGGTTGAGCTTCTGTTTTTAAACGAGACAATTTCGGCTTAATTTCCACCCCTTGTGACACTCTTGTAACAGAGATTCGCTACGATAGGCTACGAGGTGAGAAAATGAAGAAATCTAAAGCTTTTATCGTGTTGATCTTATTGTTGGTTGTCGGATGCAGTTCGGCACCACCGCAAGCCAATCCAGAACTGAAGAAAGAAGAGAAGAAGGAAGAAACGAAAGAAAGGAATGAGAAGTTAGCCTTCTGGGATGGTCAGAGAAAAGGAACCAATTTCATGAATTCAAAATCTTTACCGGAAAACTATGATGCTGCCAAAGAGCAGAATATTGAATTCATTCGTTTGGCACCCGATAAATGGGCAAAAGACAGTGACTTTTTGTTTAATGACAAACCGGATGCGAACCCGGATAAAGATTTTCTAATAGGGAATGCAGATAAGTATGAAGGGATTGTTGAGGAGGATTTTTCCGAGTTAAAAGCGGACTTAGATGCAGCCGAGGCTCGGGGCTCCAAAGTGGTGCTGACCGTCCTCAGTCTCCCCGGAGATCGCTGGAGACAGTTCAATAATTACAAAAATGATGATCGGATATGGAAAGATTTCAGTTATCATGAACAAGCGGCAGTGTTTTGGAGAGATCTGGCAAGCCGGTTGAAAGATCATCCTGCAGTAATCGGTTATAACTTGATTAATGAGCCACATCCTGAGACCGCGGCTGGATTTCATGACTTCTGGACACAGGACTACAGCGAATGGTATAGCTCAGTGGAGAACACCCCAGCGGATTTGAATCTTTTATATGAGACGATAGTGACCGCTATTCGTACCGTAGATTCTAAGACGCCAATTATCGTAAATTCTGGCCTGTATGCTACACCTTGGGCCTTTAAATATTTGAAACCGATCGAAGACGAGAATGTGTTGTATGCTTTTCATATGTACGAGCCTTACGAGTTAACCAGCCAAAATAAGAAAAAAGGATTAACCTATGAATATCCAGGGACGATAAAGGTCGGGGAAGATAAAACGGAAAAAGCTTTTAATAAGGAAGCCTTAAAGGAATTTCTAGAACCTGTTGCGCAGTGGGCAAAGGAACATAACATCCCCGCAAATCGGATTGTTGCAGAAGAGTTTGGCACGAATCGATTAGTAAAAGGTGCAGATCAATATATGGCTGATTTAATTTCGATTTTCGATGATTTCGGCTGGCACTGGGCGTTTTATGCTTTCCGCGAGGATACTTGGGACGGTATGGATTACGAACTAGGTAATAAACCTCCTACGTGGGAGTATTGGCAAGCGATAGAGAAAGGCGAACAGCCACCTCGGACAGTAGTGGATAACCCAATATGGGGAGTATTGAAGAAAGGACTGGAAAGAAAGGAGTAAATGATGCTACTTGAACATTCTAATTGCCGATGATGAGAAACATATGACATCCATATTGAAGACTTATTTTGAAAAAGAGGGCTATAACGTTTGGATAGCAGCGGATGGGGAGGAGGCGCTGGAGCTCTTTTTTTCGAATAAGATCGACCTTGTAGTACTGGATTGGATGATGCCTAAGCGAAGCGGGATTGAGGTGTGCAATGAAATCAAGCAGGTTAGTTTAGCTAAAGTGGTGATACTGACCGCCCGTTCTTCCCATGATGATGAATTTAGCGCTTTAGATATCGGTGCAGATGAATATATAAGAAAACCATTCGACCCACGGATCTTAATGCTGAGAATCAAAAAAATGCTGGGTACCGAAAAAGTAGCGGCTATACGGGACTTAGAAATTGATTTTGAGCGAAAAAAAGTGTTCAAGAATGGGGAGGAGCTGTCTCTTTATAAAAAAAAGTTTGAACTGCTAACCTTCCTATATGAGAATAAAGGCCGGATTTTGTCCAGAGATTCTTTGTTATCTTCCGTTTGGGGGATGGACTATCTTGGCGAAGAACGAACCGTGGATACACATATCAAGAGATTGCGCGATAAGATTGGGGCTGACCACGTAATCACACATAGGGGAATGGGGTACAGCTTCCATGATAAAAATCAATAAAATAAACACGAAGTTATTGATTATGGTAAGTATCATTCTGCTGATTGTGTTTGGGACGTCCTACTTATTGCACAACTTTTTCTCGTCCGATTATTACCTATATAAGATGAAGACCAAAATTAACGCCATTTATGACGAAGTAAAGGATCTCAGTCTGGATCAGCTCATGGAGAAAGAAACAGCGATCGAGAACAATAACAATGTAACGATAGTTAGGGTTGAGAACAACGGAAGCGCAACAATAATCAACGAGAACATTCAATTTGCGTTGTATAAAGATAAGGTGGCACTCAATAAGTTCTGGATTACGGAAGAAGTTTTGCAAAAGGTAAATGAAGGAAAAACGGTGAATCTATTATTTAATCAGGGGAAATTGAAGTCCAGCCTGTTAACGAAAATATACGAGCAGGATGGCAGTCTAATCCTCATCGGCACTGTAGTTGTACATAATACAGATGCTTTAAATATCGTAAATCAATTCAGCTTCTATTCCATTCTTTTGGGGATTATTATCAGCTTGCTGTTAGTGGCTTATTTTTCGAAAAAGATCATTACCCCATTAGAGCAGTTACAGGATGTGGCGAAGGATATCTCCAATCTTGATTTTAAACAAGTGACGATTAAATCGGGGGATGAAATCGAAGAGTTATCCAAAAGCATTAACCAGATGAGTCAGCGTTTGAAAAGCGCCCATGCAGAACTGGAAAAGAAAAATCAAAGCTTAAACACACTGATCTCAAGCATTTCACACGAGGTAAAAACACCGTTATCCTTAATCCAAGCATATACCATTGGCATTCAAGACGAGTTGGATGATGGTACGTATACGGATATCATTTTGGAACAGGTGAAGTATACTTCGGTTATGGTGGATTACTTAATTAAGCTGTCCAAGATTCAAAAGACCGAAGTGCATAAAGAGAAATTCGATCTTAAAGAGCTTCTGCTCAAAGTGATCTCACAATATAACATTACGCTTAAAAATAAAAACCTGACCTTACAGACCGACTTCCATTCGGTTGAACGATCCATCGTTGAAGAGGATATCAGCCAGATAGAGATTGTATTCAACAACTTAATTAGTAATGCCATTAAATATGGGGAAGAGAATATCTTTGGAATCTCAGTAGTGAATGATACCCACGGCACTCTTAAATTCACCATTACTAATAAAACCACGCGTCTAACAGAGAAGCAACTAGCGTATATCTGGGACCCGTTCTATGTCATCGAGGAGTCTCGGAATAAAGAAATCTCCGGAACTGGACTTGGCCTGTCTATTGTCGCGGAGATTCTAGCTAAGAATGATCTGAAATACGAAGCCACTTTAGAGGACTCGTATATTAGTTTTAGTGTTTGGTTTGATGTTGAGGATTGATGTTGAAGTTATGTGGTTAGATTTTCCTGTTGAGGTTATCCGTTGAGGTTGGCTGTTGAAGTTTGATCTTAAAGTTTTATACCTTTGAAAAGGTGGAAAGTAACGGAGGGAATTTTGGAACTGTAGGAGCGGAGCGTTCGCCTTTGTCTCCGGATGTTATCCGCTGAAGGCGGTAAAATCAAAAACATCTGGAGACAACAGCGACCGAAAGTCCAAACATTCCGGCAGTTACGCCTGTTACCTTTTCCCGAGAACTTTTAATTAAGCTTCAAAAGCGCCGAATTATCAACAAAAGTAGCCGTATTAAACAACATCAATACATCCTTGATATCATTCTGAGTCATGTACTCACTGATACTCCCGTTATAATAACGAATGTCGATCACGTGGATTTCCGGTACATGCTGAGTCAAAAAAGGAATGACACTATGCGCATAAGAGTCCTTGATAACAAGCAGCTTCTCCCCAGCCCGGTAGGCGGCTCAGTAGCTTTAATCCCCACCATTTTTCAAAGATAAGAATAACCCAAAAGTATAATCCCCAGAGTAGAAAATTCCAGCTTGCTCCGTGCCAGATTCCCGTCAACAGCCAGACGATGAGGATATTGCGCACCTGAATGCCTAACCCCCGGCGGTTGCCTCCAAGCGGGACATATACGTAGTCACGATTCCAACTGCTAAGGGAAATATGCCATCTCCGCCAGAAGTCGGTAATGCTCTGTGAAATATAAGGTTTGTTGAAGTTCTCATTAAAGCGGAAGCCGAACATAAGCCCGAGGCCAACCGCCATATCCGAATATCCACTGAAATCAAAATAGATCTGAAAAGCAAACGCAACAATGCCAATCCAAGCGGTTAAAGCAGGCATGGACTCCAGATTGGAGCTGGATATGGTGTTCCAGAGCAGGCCGATGTTATTGGCAAGCAGCACTTTTTTGGCTAGTCCGATAATGAATCTTCGTACACCCTCTGCGAACATGGGGATATCCATCGAACGCGTTCGTAATTGCTCTGCAATGGTGTTGTATTGAACGATAGGACCGGCTACTAATTGCGGGAACAAGGCTACAAACGTACCGAAATCAATCCAATTTCGCTGTGCCTTAGCAGTTCCTCTGTAGACGTCAATGATGTAGGACATGGATTGAAAGGTATAGAACGAAATCCCAATAGGTAGTGGTAAATCAGTTAATGGGATATGAGTACCGAGGAGTTCGTTTACATTTTGAATGAGAAAATCTGCATATTTGAAATACGACAATAAGCCCAGGTTAATAACCATAGAGCTAACCACAATCCACTTGTGCTGTACCGTAGTTAGCTTCGGTCTACTAAGAAGTAGACCAAAGCCGTAATCCGTAATGGTGGACAGCAACATAATTACAATGTAGACCGGTTCGCCCCAAGCATAAAACACCAGACTGCTTAAGAACAATATGAGGTTTTTGATTCGCCAAGGCGAAACATAGTAGAGTGCAAGTACAGCCGGCAGGAACAGGAGTAGGAACAGTAGGCTGCTGAATACCATCGCTAATTATTTTTTAGTAAACAAGGTATCGAATTCAGTCACCAGCAGATCTGCGCTCTCGGAAATCACGAATAAGATATAATTTCCTTTTTTGGCCAGCTTGTATTTTGGGCGTTCTTATACATCCGGAAGGTATTGTTCGAATTGCTTTTGAATATCAGTCGCACGCTCTTTGACGGCGGTTTCGACAGTAGAGATATCTTTTGCATCTTTAACTTTCAAAATAGAAATTTCATTACTTTTCACATTCATCATTGGTATTCTAATGCTATAATCTTCAAGTAATGCTGGATCTAGATGGTACAGCTGACCCACCATATCTGCTTCAACTTCCATTAATGAAGGTTGTTCCACTTTTGCGAGCATTTCGTCGATCATTTCTTTCGGCGTCAGATTGGTTTCGACAACGGCTTCATTGTTACTACTGGAACAGGCGCTAAGCATTACACTTAATACAATAGTTAACGCTAGAATGAAGGTATGTTTTTTCAATTAGGTCACTCTCCTTGGTGTGTTTGATCTACGTTTCTCTAGTTAACTAATGTAAAGAGTCTATAGAATGTTGCGGGACACTTTCTTATGAATACTTTACCCCGATTTTATGGAAATATGTTTGAATGAAAAGGTCATGCAAAGATCTTCCTTTCTTAGCTTGCGCAATGGTTGGTTATACTGTTACTGTTAGATAGATAGTTTTGAATAGAAGGGGATTGAACGGAATGATCGAAGAACTGAACAATAATGGACTACCGGAGAATTACGAGGAATTAAAGAAAGCTGCCAACCGCTCTGCGGATTGGAGAGCCCGTCTAGAAGCTGTTGAAGAACTGGGACAGACTAACCACAAACAAATTATCGATATCCTGATGCGTTTAATGGAGAGCGATCCTGTATATACAGTTCAAGAAGCGGCTTACCTTAAACTGAAGGCATTCGGCGAAGATGTTAAAGCACCGTCCAAGAATAAACCAGAGCTAGTAAAAGGCGTATCCAAAATACTCCTGAGAATCAAGAAGAGCTTGCCAAGAGATCATTCGTACGAAGATTTCAAAGAGAAGCTGAAGAAGATGAGAATCGACGTGTACGATATTTACGAAGGCGAAAAGGGCGCTGAATTTGACGCGTGGCTGATGAAGATGTGGAATTCCTCGAACAAGTAAAGGATGACAACATGCAAATTAACAACTTAATTGAACAATTTCAAGAATACCTTAAGCTTTCCGCTGAATTACGCCCTGACTATATTGCAAGCTTAGGTAAAGGTGATAATGAAGCGAAGATTACGTCGGTTTTTCCGGAAACCCCTGCACTGCTGAAGGCCATCTATAACACAGTTTCAGGCACAAGCAGTGAGGAAGAAGAACCAAGTCTGATCGAATTTATTCCAGGGTATCGTCTAATTCATATTAATGAATATGAAGCAGAGATGAAGATTTTAGCTGGAATATTGGAGGAAAAAGGCCATCAAGTGGATGGAATTATCTTGCCGATCTTAACGAACTACGGTAGCGATTTCATTTGTTACTATAGATCTGCAGATGGTGTGGAACGTGTATGTGACCTGCTGCATGATTTTGGGGATCTGATTGTCATGTATGAATCACCTGAAAAGTTCCTGGAGACTTTATGTGAGTTCTACAAGCAGGAGGTTTATTTCCTGGATGAAGAGGGTTACCTCGATTGCGATTTAGTAAAAGAGGGTGAAGTAGGCGCGGCTCTGAACCCGGATGCGAAATATTGGTCCGAGTAACAAGCTGATACCCTATAAAGAAGAGCAGCAGCCCAATTACGGACTAGCTGCTCTTTGTTTTAAGTATCTACTGTTATGTTACTCCTGCGCAGCACGGTTCTCCTGCTCCCGCAGCTCTACTCTCCGTATTTTACCCGAAGCGGTCTTCGGCAGATCCTGAATGAACTCGATTTTGCGTGGATATTTATAAGGCGCTGTCCACTCTTTAACATGGGATTGCAGCTCCTTCACAAGCTCTGGAGAAGCGGCGGTCTCATCTTTTAGTACAATAAAAGCTTTAACGATGTGTCCGCGGATTTCATCCGGACTTGCAACGACCGCGCATTCCTTAACCGAAGCATGTTTCATAAGGGCTTCCTCTACTTCGAAAGGACCAATGGTGTAACCTGAGCTAATGATAATGTCATCTCCTCGGCCCTCGAACCAGAAATAACCCTCTTCATCTTTCCGTGCCCGGTCGCCAGTTATGAAGAACTCACCGTGAGTACAGCTTTCTTTTCTGCCGGGGTCTTTGTAATAGGTATGGAATAATGCTGGCATACTTAGGTGCACTGCGATATCTCCAACGACTCCAGCAGGTAACGGAGTGCCGTCTTCGTCTACCACTTCAACTAGGCCCGGAGCAATAGACTTACCCATAGAACCTATTCGAATAGGTGTATCTTTAAGTGTGCCGATGATTAGCGTACTTTCTGTTTGACCATAACCATCACGAATTGTGATATTGAATTCACGCTGGAAGGTGTTGATAACCTCTTGATTCAAAGGCTCTCCAGCAGAAACAGCGCAGCGAAGGTGGGACAAGTCATACTGACTGAGATCTTCCAATTTGGCCATTAAGCGATATTCGGTTGGCGTGCAGCATAACACCTCGATGTTGTGATCCTGTAGCAGCTGTAAATATTTTTTAGGATGAAAAGCTCCACTATATACGAACCCGGTCGCCCCGTTGCCAAGGACGGTTAAGAAAGGGCTCCAGATCCACTTCTGCCAACCTGGTGCTGCTGTTGCCCAGACGGTGTCTGTTTCTTTAATATCGAGCCATTGCGGTGAAGTGATCCGTAAGTGAGCATAACCCCAACCATGACTATGAACAACTGCTTTAGGGTTGCCGGTTGTGCCAGAGGTATAGGCCAAGATCGCCATATCATCACGGTGGCTTTTGACTGCTGCGAACTCATCTGGCTGATCAATCATTAGACCTTCTAGATCTAGCCAGCCTTGACCAAGCTCGTCAGAGTCGCCGGATACAGAAAATCGGTAATCGAGAGCAGGCAGATCATCCGATATTTTATTAACTTCCTCAGTGACCTCGGACCAGGCAATAACGGCTCTGGATTCAGAATGCCGCAGACGATAGGATAAATCCTTGGCGCGAAGCATTTCTGATGAAGGGATAATGGCAAGTCCTAGCTTCAGACATGCTAAATAGATGACATAAGCGATGATTCGACGCGGAACCATTACAAGAACACGATCCCCTTGCTGAAGGCCGAGTGCTGCGAGCCCTCCGGCAAGTTGGTTAGCTTGCTTGCGAAGAGCTCCGTAAGTGATCTCCTCGTAGTCTCCTTGTTCATTCAACCACTTAAGTGCAATCTTTTCCGGAGCATGACGTTCCATTTCCGAAGTGAGATTGTAGTACTCAGGTGCGATCCACTGCTGATTATTCAATATGAACCTCTCCTATATAAAACAAGATGTGTATAACTGTTATGCTTAGTATAGCACGTTATCCTAGTACCAGGTACTAGTACCTTGATGCTTAAATTTGATATCATAGGGTTTAGAAGGTTAAGATAACTTGTGTAAATATAAATCCAGAAAGTGAGAACTATGTTATGAATCATACAACTTTTGATGAAATATTCGCTATTATGGAAGCCTCTTTTCCCACCTCAGAGATCAGAACCTATGAGGGACAACAGGAGTTATTGGATGTTCCACATTACCGATTGATTACCGAAGTGAATGCTGAGGGGAAAATCATTGCTTTTATAGCTTGCTGGGAGTTTCCAGGATTTCGATTTGTAGAACATATTGCAGTGGACCCAAGGATAAGAGGTGGGGGCATTGGTAAAAAGCTGATGGAAGAATATATCCGTCAGTCGGGCAAGCCTGTACTTCTTGAAGTAGAGCCGCCACTGGGTGAAATGGAACAACGGAGAATTGGCTTTTATGAGCGACTGGGCTTCCATTTGAATCCTTATGCGTATGTGCAGCCCCCTCTGCGTGAGGAAAATGCTGATTTACCGCTTCAAATTATGACTTACCCTAACCCTGTCGATGTAGAAGAATTCAATCTTTATAGAGAAATTTTATATACAGAAGTGTATAAGGTTACAACACCGTATCAAGGCTAATCTCTAACAGCAATCCGTACGATCCTTCTAGGATAAGTGGGTTGCTGTTTTTATTTTATATAAATGAATGATTTGCTGATTTTTTTCTTTACAAAATGGGTACAAGTTAGAAACAACTTAGAGACATAATCATAATTCGTTTGAGCTAAAGTAAGAACAAAGATTGAACTTCTAAGGAGGATTTACTTATGAAAAATAAAAAATTACTTATAGCAACAATGGTGTTTGGGATGGCAGTCACAGGATCAGCTGGTGTGTACGCGGGAACTAAACTTCAGAAAATTACGGCATACCTCAATCACAGCATTGGATTTAAGGTGAATGGCACAGCTTATACGCCAGTAGATAATAAAGGAAACTCATTAGCCCCAATTACTTATAACAATACAACCTATCTTCCTGTGCGTGCGATAGCGGATGTTATGAAGGTACCTGTGACCTTTGATGCGGTAAATAATCAGGTTATTCTTGGTACTGGAGGTACGGTAACGGACACGAATTCTCTGACTCCTGTACAATACAGCAGCACTCAGAAAGAAGACATTGTTAAAGCCTTCGCCAATTTCCAAGGGTTCGAAACAGCCTATGCACCTACTCAAATGGTGAGTGGAGACGCATTTCAAAAAGTAGTGAGCTCTGATGATGGTGTGAACTTTATGTTTAAGCAGATGAAGGTGAACGTTTCTCCTCGTGATTACTCTTACGAATATAAAGGTGAAACCGTAAAGCTCTCTAACGGAACCGAAGCTAAATGGTATAGCCCATCTAATGATTCGTTGCTCCTGACCTATAAACTGGATGATCGTTTTGTTACTATTAGTTCCCCGAATAAAACACTGAGTAAGACGCAATTAGAAAAAGTAGCAGTGAATGTAGTGAAATGGAGTAAATAACTCTGACGTACATTGTCCCGGAAAAGTAAAGCAGCAAGTCACTCCTTATGGAGGGCTTGCTGCTTTTTTTTTTGGTAAAGCCTATTATCTTGTCGATAAAGCGTAACCTTGCTTTTTACGGGTTTTTACTGTGCTGCTTAGTAGGCAACTTTTGACTGGGTGTCCCTTTACCGTGATGCTCTTTATTCTTTTCAGCTTTCTTTTGGGTGTCGTGTAATTTTTCTACAAAAGCATGAGTATCGTCCATGTTTATCCTCCTTGATTGGCAACCTTGGCGTTACTTTAACCACTTTTGTAAGAATACATACACGATGTACTTTACAAACTTCTATGTTTATAAAGACATTGTGAAAATATTTAATAGTTACTATAAATGGATGCAAGCATTTCATAGAACAGTAAGGGAGACTGATTATGAACAGGTTATTTAAACAAGCTGTATCCATGACTTTAGCTTTCGTTATGGCACTGGGAATTACATTCACAGGAATACCAGCTTATGCTGAAGACAGCAATGGGGATGCTGGACTACTGCAATTACAATCGCTAGAACCTGTTACATTATTGGCAGGGAATTCTACGTGGAAGTATCTAGATCACGGAACAGATCAAGGGACGGCATGGCGGTCTGTGTATGACGATTCAACATGGGCAACTGGTCAAGCACCGCTTGGTTATAAAGATAGTGGAGCCGGAGTCAGCAGCAAGCAATTTGGTGCTCTGAAAACAAATATAAGCTACGGTTCTGATAAAAAGAAGAAATATCTTACTTCCTATTTCCGCACAAATGTAACTGTGAATAAGGAAGAGATTACAAAATCCGATAAAATCTTGGGAAACTTCGCGTTTGATGATGGAGTTGTGCTGTATCTGAACGATAAAGAAATCTACCGTGAGGCTATGCCTGCAGGTGAAATCAACTATCAAACACTGAGTACAACTGGTGCCGGTGATCCTAATGAGTACACAAAGGTTGATCTAACGGAACTCGTAAAGACTAATTTGAAAGATGGAAGAAATGAACTTTCAGCTGAAGTTCATCAGACTGGTGAAACTAGTTCTGACCTGTATTGGGATATGAGCCTGATAGCTTATCCAGCAACGCAGGTTGTAGAACCTGGAGTTGGTAAGCCTGATTCCATCGCACTGACTTTTAACGGAAACCCTCAAACTAGTATGGGGTTCAACTGGTATGCACCTGAGAGTGTGACGGGTACCAAGCTTGAAGTAGTAGAAGCTTCTAAATTAGTGGACGGTCAGTTCCCGATAGGTGCTCAAACTTACGAAGGAACATCGGTTACAAAAAGTGTGTATATGACAAAGGCGGATAAGTCAGCTAAAAAACCAGTTGTACTGACTAGCCATAAGGTCATCGCAGATCATTTACAGCCGGGAACGGAGTATGCTTACCGTGCTGGGGATGGACAAGCTGACAATTGGAGTGACGTAGGAACCTTTAAAACAGAAAGCTCCAGTAATCAAGCCTTTAAGTTCTTATATACAACGGATTCTCAAGGAACAACTGAAGGTGATTTTGATATTTGGAATCATACCCTTCAAGAGGGATTGGCTAAATTCCCGACAAGTGAATTCATTCTGAATTCCGGTGATTTGGTAGACAACGGTGATATTGAGGAGCAATGGTCATGGTTCTTCAACAAGCCAAAGGATATTCTGGCGAATATTCCGTTGGTTCCTTTGGTAGGTAACCATGAAAGCAAGAATTATAGCAATTATACTTCCCATTTTAATTTGCCTAATGTCTCGAACACAGGCGCGAAGCCGGATGGCTCTGTATATTCTTTTGACTACGGTTCCGCGCACTTTATGGTGATAAATACAGAATATTATGGTGCTAGTTCGAATCTTGAGAATAACGAAATTTACAACAAACAAGTGCAATGGCTACGCAGTGAAGCCGCGAAAAGCGATCAGAAGTGGAAGATTGTGCTTCTGCATAAATCTCCTTATTCCGTTGCGAATCACACAAATGATACAGATGTACTCTATTACAGAGCAAATTTGACCAAGGTGTTTGATGAGCTTGGCATTGACATGGTAATTGGTGGACATGACCACACCTTTTCTAGAAGCTATCAAATGTACGGCAATAAGCCATTGACGGATATTGTTCCGGACACTAATGGAGTAGTCACTGACCCTAAGGGCACGTTATATCTGATTACAAATGCAGCGGGCAATAAAAAATATAATGTAGGCTCAGGACCATTTCCATTTGCAGCTAAATTCGGACAGCCTGGTAAGGAAATGTTCACAGGTATGACTGTAACGAATGATGAGCTTTCATATGAGGCCTACACCACGACAACTGGTGGATCTACAGACTTGTATGATAATTACAGCATTCATAAGTCGGACGTAGCTGTTAAACCTGTGCAAAATGCAAAAGCTACTGTAGCTGATGGCGGTAAAATCACGTTAACTTGGGATGCGCCTGCATCCGGTGCACCAGTATCGGGATATCGCATTTACGAGCAAAATGATCTGTTATCTGCAAACTGGACAGTCAGTGTTCCTAATACGGAAGGTCAAACTTCTTATAGTTACACTGTAGAAAATACTAATCCGAACCAAACCTATCAATTTGTTATCAAAGCTGTAAGTGACAGAACAAATTCAGAAGCTAAAATTGCTTCTACGGATTCTATCAAAAAAGTTACAGTTACCTTTAATGGCGACCCAGTGAGTGCAAAAGGATTCACTTGGTACACAGCTTTAAAATCTGCAGGAAGCGATCTGCAGGTTGTAGATAATACGGGCGTTACTCCGGACTTTGCAAAAGCTGCTGAGTTTACAGGACGTTCAGCTGTTTCCAGAAATTCAAAGGATGAATTAGTTCATAAAGCTGAAGCTTCTGGCCTTAAGGCTGATACGAAATACTACTTCCGTGTAGGTGATAAAGCACTAGGATTGTGGAGTGCAGTGGGTACTTTCGAAACTGCTGCTAAGACAGGTGCATTTACTTTCATCGATCTGGCGGATACACAAGCTAAGACGGAAGATGAGGCTATTCTTTCCGGTGAAACGATGGCAAAAGCCCTTACGACATTCCCGAATGCTGAGTTTGTGGCGATTAATGGAGATATCGTAGATACTGGAACCAATGAATCACAGTGGAATTGGTTGCTTGGCCATTCGCAGGAAACCTTGCTTAATACAACTATTGTTCCAGTTGCGGGGAACCATGAGGATAAAGCGAATGCCTTCTATGAGCACTATAATATTAAGGAAGCAGCAGGCTCACCAACAGAAACAGGAGCGTACTACTCCTATGATTACAGCAATGCGCACTTTGTAGTCTTGAACACGAATGAGAATTCGGACGAATATGCTAACTTCAGCAAAGCACAATTGGATTGGATGAAGGCCGATGTAAAAGCAGCGAAGGCTGCTGGAGCGAAGTGGATTATCGTCGCTATGCATAAAGGACCATACACAACTTCTAACCACGCTACTGACAAAGACATTATGGGTGCTAATGGAGAAAGAGCGAAAGTCGCTCCAATGATGGCTGAGCTGGGCATAGACTTGGTTCTTCAAGGCCACGACCATATTTATGCACGGACGAAGCCAATCAAGGCTGACGGAACTGCAGCAGACACAGTGAAGATCAAGGAAAGCTTCAATGGTCAAACTGTAGAGTACACAGTAAACCCAGATGGAACGATCTATCTGATTCCAGCTACCGCAGGAGCAAAGGTTTACTACAAGAACATGAAACCTGCGTTGGGAGATGCGTACTATAATCTCTTTGAAGTAGCCAATGAGAATACAGCTGCTAAATACGGAGCGGACCCAAGTGATGCTACGCGTCCAAAACGCGGTCAAGTTCAGACCTTTGTTGGTATCACTGTAGATGCAGGGAGGCTGACAGCTGTATCTTATGAGATTGATCAGAATGTTAATGAGGCTAAACCATACGTCCTAGAAGAGTTCGGCATTGTTAAAGGTGATGAGAATGGTGGAGTTACACCAACACCAACACCAACACCAACACCAACACCAACAACAGGACCAACAACAGAGCCAACAACAAAACCAACAACAGCGCCGACAACAGCACCAACAACAAAACCGACAGCAACACCAACAGTAGCGCCAACAGCTACACCAGCACCAACAACGGCGCCTTCACCAACTGCGACGCCAGTTAGTAAGCCATCTTTAACGGATACTAGCAATCACTGGGCAGCTGCTGTTATCGAAAAAGCAGTAGCAGCTGGCTTCGTTAGCGGTTATCCAGATGATACTTTCCGTCCGAATCAGAAAGTAAATCGGGTTGAATTTATCACAATGCTGGCACGTGCATTGCAATTGCCGGAGAATGGTGACACTTCAAGTTTTAAGGATTCTGCGAAGATTCCTACATGGGCTAAGTCTTTTGTGGCACAGGCTGTATCACTGCAAATTATCAGTGGATATGATGATGGGACATTCCGTCCTACACAGGAGCTAACACGTACAGAATTAGCAGTTATGGTTGTTCGTGCTCTTGGTATTACGGTAGATCCTAAAGCGACATTAACCTTCAATGATGCTAAGGATGTACCAGCATGGGCTGTGCCGTATATTGCAGCAGCAGCGAAATCAGGCCTTGTGAATGGTGTAGGGCAGAATAAATTTGCACCTAACCAAAAGGCAACAAGAGCAGAGGCGGTTACCATAATCCTTGCATTATTAGAAAAAGGGCAGAAGTAATCTATTATCTGCGTGAAATGAACTCAAGCTTAGCTTGTGTCGAACAACGGGGTCTCAGCTTATATGCTGGGGCTCTTTTGTGTTTATTGTTTTTTTATGAAATAATATGAATTTTAAAATAATGCTTGCAATGAGTTCCTATACGTGATATATTCTAAGTCCGGCCAAGAAATACACATGCCGAGCTCGAAAAAGAAGTTAAAAAAGAGCTTGACATTAAATAGCCGAACATGATATAGTATAAGAGTTGCTGCTGAGACATTAAA
>NZ_CAKMAB010000024.1:0-92731 GCF_924513355.1 Paenibacillus pseudetheri | reverse complement strand
TTGTCATATTGGCTTCGATCAAGCTCGATCAGAACTTCTAGCAATGTTCTCTAACAAAAACTAAACGAACTTCTACAAGAGTGGCATATTTTCATTTACACATAATTCTTGACGCTCCCAATCTTCTTACAAGATGGAGGAAAGAGATGGATTCATTTATGATACTTAATGATAATAGAATATATAAAATTACAAGAGATAATTTCGAAAAATTAACTGATAAGAAACATCCTTACTGTCAAGAAATTAGAAAAAGGATGAGATACTTAGCAATATGTCCTGCCTGTGGTAATCCAATAAATTTTATTGGTTTATATGTTAAAGATCAAACGGATAGGAAAAGAATACGAGCACTACATGGGAGACATTTTACTGAAAATGTACCGCAATTAGCTGATTTTGACGAATATGAATATAAAGATTGTCCATTCCATAATGACAAAGCTGGTAAGTTATATACAGATATTCCTGGGCAAAAGAAGAATAACGAGATTGTAAGACTTATCAAAACTTATCCAGAAGAATTACGTGAATGTATTTCTAAGATTTTAGGCTTCCATATTTCTCAAAATAAATTCGAAAAACTTCTTACAAGTTTTGTTAGTAGTAAAGGATATTACTTTGAAGGTATAACAAAATTTAATTTACCGTATTATTTTCTATACCTTCTACCAAATCAAAAATTATTTAAATGTAAGGTAATGGATAATGACATTGAGCAGGCAATAGATCGGAAATGCAAATATTTCGAGGTGAGCAAGGAAAAGAGATTGGAGAAAAAAGTTAATGAGTATGTAGAATTTGAATTTATATTGGTTGAACACATTAAAAAAGATGAGTCTGAAAGCATAAACTACAAGTTAATTGAAAGAAAAAAAGAAATTAGAAACCTTATTTTTGAAAATCGTCTTGAAATAAATCATTATCTTTTTGTGGATATGATAAGTGGAAAATAATTCGTAAAACTTTACGGGGAATATAAGCTGGTTCCCTTTGCGATCTCTCCCAGGGTCGGACGAGGCTTCGAAATCTCCAAACGCGACAACAAGCACATCTTCCTATCTATTGATTATAGCTACTTATTGACCCACAGGTACCTCTCATTGGTCAGTTGTCTGTATGGGCGAGAGAAATTGGGCGGGAACCGATCACAGCGAATCTACTTCGTAGGGGTTTGTTGCAATAGAACATATGGGGTGAAAAAATGAGAATGTATGCTCTTCTTACAGAACCAATAGGGGACATAAGTAAGGTAATGATTTATGAATCAAATTATCGTGTTTATTTATTTCTATTTGAAACTCATGAAAATAAGGGTGCAAATGCTGACTATTGTTATGAAACATTAGAAGAAGCAATGGAATTCTGCAATGAGGAACTAAACATAGTTGAGGAACAGTGGGTTGTTATTAACGATCCCAAAGACGGGGAACAACACGATATTATTTATTAAATCAGTATTGACAGCATTGAGCAAACAGGAAACGTTACTGAAACGTAATAGCGACAGTCCAGGGCTTCATTTTCCCCGCGACATTGAGTAGAATATCTACCTACACTGCTCACACGTCAAAAAAAGAAATCGTTCTTTGTGAGAAAAGTGGAAGTACCACCTACCTCTCAAAAAAGGAACGATTTCTTTGTAGTGTCCGCATTCATTAACAATCTTAGTTAATTGGGCAGATCTTTCTTCAAGCTAATCGTAACCGTGGTGCCTTGCCCCGGAGTGCTGGAGATGCTTAGCCCATATTGAGGACCGTATTCCAGCTTGATCCGTTCGTCCACATTTCGCAACCCATATCCGCTCTGGAACAGCACATCTTCCTTAGCTTGGCTAAGTGTCGCGCCGTTGGCAAAGCCGACTCCATCATCCGTCACTGTAAAGCGAATCTCATCCTCCAGCAGCTCGCCTTTAATCCAGATCCGGCCCATGCCACGTTTCTCGCTGATGCCGTGTTTGATCGCATTCTCTGCGATAGGCTGAAGAATCAGCTTTAGAATGCGGACTTTGCGCAGCGATTCCTCAATATCGTATTCAATCTCGAATTTATTCGGGAAACGCATTTGCTCGACCGTCACAAAACTCTCCACCAAACGGATTTCTTCGTCGACAGTAACGAATTTATCGCCTTTATGCAGGCTAATCCGAAAAAAGGTCGCCAGAGAAGAAATCAGGCGCTCAATGTCGGGCTGCTTCTTCAGCCGGGCAATCCAGGCAATCGCATCTAACGTGTTGTAGAGGAAATGAGGATTGATCTGCGACTGCAGCGCAGTCAGCTCCGCCTTGCGCTGCTTCTCTTTTTCCTCATCTTTTTCAAGCATTAATTGGCTGATCCGTTCTACCATCTGATAGTAGCTGTTCTCTAGCTGGAAAATCTCATCGACCTGTGCCCGCTGCTCATAGACAGCTGCTAGGTCTTTTTTGCCAAACAGACTCAGCTTCTTCTTCAAGTTCAGTAGTGGTCGGGTGATTTTGGCCGCCAGATAAAAGGAAAGAATCAGTAGCACAATGAAGGTAACACTGGCGAAAAGAAGGGCATTTCGGTTACCCTTGGCAATTCCCTCCAGCAACTTGTGGCTAGAAATCACACTGGTGAACTCCCAGCTAACGCCAAGCGTCTCCAACCTAGGATTCAAAGGATAAGTAGCAATGATATAGGAATTCCCGTTATCTGACCAGGTGCGGTAGCCTTCTTTCTGACCCGGACGAAGAGGGGCGTTCTCCTCCAAAAAATTGCCCAAGAGCCGCTTGTCGGGGTGAGATATAATCCGGTCGCTGGAAGTCAGGAAGGAGTAGCCAATGCCAGTGAAACTGGAGGAATAAAGATCTGCCAAGGCGGCTTCTCTGACATAGATGATGACGACCCCGATATTTTGCCCCGTATTGAAGTTGCGGAATTGCTGTCCGAAGGGGATATAGGCATTGCCGTCCCCATCTCGTTTGATTTCACCGACAACAGGCATGCTGCTCTCCTGTATACGTTTAATGAACAAGGCTTCGGGAACCTCGAGCATCTGCTCCTTGGACTGATAAGAGTAAAGCATATTATCATTGGTGTTGATGATTACATTGCCCACCAGATCATTCTGTGCCAGCATACCGTCGATGATAGCCCCGATCCGTAATTCCTTGTCTGCTGCCGGCAGGGAATCGTTATTAATGATCTGGTAAATGTCGCTGTTCACCAGAAATCGCAGGAACAACATCTGAATGTCATCGACCATCAACTCCACACTGAGCCCAATTTGGCGTTGAGTCTGGACCACATGGCGATACAGATCCTTCTGCAGATAGGTATAGGAATAGAAGTTAAAAATAACAAGCATCAGCACCAGATGCAGAGACAATCCCACTAACAGGACAACAACAATCCGACTTTTGATCTTGAACCTCCGCATCCAAGAATCCATCCGGTTGGCCATCGTTAGCTTAACCATAGGTTTTTGCATATTCGCTCGGTGGGATGCCCGTCATCTTTTTGAAAATCTGGCTGAAGTATTTGGAGTCGGTGAAACCAACCTGATTGCCTACCTCATAGACCCGGTACATCGGATTGCGTAGCATACGTTTGGCTTCTTCAATCCGATATTCCGTCAGACATTCATAGAACGTTTTGTTCAAATCTTTGCGGAATAGATGCATTAAATGGGTTGGACTGACGAACACCGCAGCAGCAACCATCTCCACGGTAATGTTCCCAGCATAATGCTCCCGGATAAAGGCGAGGGCGTCTCTAATTTCACGCCGGCATCGAGCTCCGGCCTCTTCCTCAGCGTACAACACGCGTTCAATACCAGACAAGGCACGCTGCGCAGCAAGCACAGCCTGTTTGTATGAATCTACGATTCCGTTCCATTTTTCAGTTGGTTTGCCGATGCCAACGCTAAGAGCCTGGCCGAAGTGCAGCTGGCTCCATTCCGATAGCTGCTTACCTAATCTGCGGGCAGAATCACCGGCAAGCTCAGGTTCATCGGTTCGGAGAATCATAACCCACTCCAGATGACTATCGCGGAATAGACAGAGCTGTTCAAAAGAATACGCTTCCAGAATAACCGCTGCTTCATCCTCCAACGCTTTGCCTACATCAGTTCCTTGAAGACCATTATCAGCAGGGAAGGCTATGGACAGCGGCAGCATAGCTTTTCCTGGTTCCAATTGCAGCTCCAGCAGCTTTATTTTGCTGGTAATGAATTCCTCACTATGCAGCTGGCCATGCAGTAAATCCTGCCAGAATTGTTTGGATATCGCGGTAATTTCCTCATTAAGCTGTGAATATCGCTTGGAGAGTTGCTTTTTCCCCAGGATTTCATCGCCAACGCTTCGTACTGTATCTGCGAGTTCTTCTATATTAATGGGCTTCAGCAAATAGGTGGAGGCACCATAACGTAATGCAGCCTGTGCATATTGAAATTCGTCATAACCGCTAAGTACGACAATGCCTACGAGCATGTCCTGCTCCCGTATTTTCTCGATAAGTTCAAGACCGTTCATATACGGCATACGGATATCGGTAATAATCACATCCGGGCGGTGCTGTAGTGCAAGCTCCAAACCCTCCTCGCCATTGCTGGCTTCTCCTATGATCTCGACGTTGTATTCTGCCCAGTCTATGGTTTGGGTGATGCCCATACGGACGAGATATTCATCATCTACTATAAGCGCTTTCAACATTGGCCTCACCTCGAAGTAGTTTCTAATATGTCTTACAGTCATTATAAACATGAAACCTCTTTTAGAGGAGCGGTAATTTCTCAGTTGTCAGGATCACAAACGATTTCGCAGTATGTTCACCGGTGGCTAAGTACAAAGATGTCCGCATAGCCGAAGTTCTAAACATTTCAACAGCTTAACAAACCGTTTCATAGGATTCCATCCTAACTTTTGCAAAATGTACTGTGATAGACTTTAACCGTAAAAGAGCGGTAAGCGCTTTTATAAATACATGACATCGAAATTGAACGCTGTAGGAGGAGTACCCTTGATACAAAATTCATTTATTCCATTCGGGTTTCAATATTACCGTTCCCCAACCCCATTCCGGGATCAATGGGAGAAAGACCTAAGCAATATTGCCGGGCAGGGCTTCAATTGTGTGAAGTATTGGGTGCAGTGGCGCGCCAGCGTGTCCAAAGAAGGGATCTACCAGTTCGATGATATTCAGGAGCTGATGGATATTGCTCAACAGAATGGCTTAAAGGTCATTTTGAACGTGATTTTCGATGTGGCGCCAGCCTGGTTTTATAAAAAACATCCTGATTCCAAAATGATCACAGCAGACGGTTCCGTTCTGGAACCAAGGGCAATTAACTGCCGCCAGATTGGCGGAGCTCCTGGACCTTGTTATCACCATGCAGCTGCAGCCACGGAGAAGGCGAAATTTCTGGTGGAAACAGTGAAGACTTTCAAAGATCATCCTGCACTCTGGGTGTGGGATTTATGGAATGAGCCTGAGCTGACGACAGGGATTAAGCGCAAGCTGTCATTTGACAACCAGGTATGTTATTGCGAGCACTCAGTGCTGGCATTCCAAGAATGGCTGAAAAATAAATATATTACTCTGGTAGCTCTGAACGAATCATGGCAGCGGACTTACGGAAGCTGGGAAGAAGTAGAGGCACCGCGTGGGCAAGGCGTATTCAATGATTTGGTGGACTGGCGGCTGTTCATGTCTGGTACTTTGACAGTTGAGCTGCGGAGCCGGGTAGATACTGTGAAGTCACTGGATCTGCTGCATCCTGTTATGGCACATACTGTGCCAGCTCCTATTTTTAATATGATTACAGCAGGATCAGACGACTTTAAGCTGGCTGAGCCCTGTGACCTGACAGGCAATAGCCTAGGGTCCTCAGCTTGGTCGGCTGATCTACTGATCTCTGCCGCCAAAGGCAAACCGATCATCAACTCAGAGATTCATGCGCTGCCTGGCAATACGGCGATGAAACCGCGCCAGCCGGAGCTGCGAGAAATGAAGCGGCATATTCTGCCCCCGCTCGCCCGTGGCATCACGGGATATCTGTTCTGGCAGTATAGACCGGAGGTATTAGGACAGGAGGCTCCGGCTTGGGGTAGTGTGTATTTGGACGGAAGTCCAACCCCATGGTACAAGGATATGGCCCAACTAAATAAGCTTGTGCAAGACAATAAGCAAGAGCTTTTACAGGCAAAACGGCGTGGGGACGGGATTGCTATTCTATTCAGCCCACAGAACCAAATCGCAAACTTTGCAGCCCATGATCATTTGGACACCTATAACGATTCCCTGCAAGGCGTCCATAAACTGCTACATGATCTTAATTATAAAGTGGAATTTCTGCATGAGTCGGATGTTACGGAAAAGACATTGGACCAATACCGCTGCCTGTGGATGCCTAATCCACTGTATCTGAACCGTAAACTGTGTAACCTCCTGCGTAAGTGGGTTGAAAAGGGAGGCATATTGATTTCGGAATGCTCCTTCGGAGCGCTTCAGGCAGAGAATGGCTGTCACAGCTATACAGTTCCCGGTTATGGATTTGATGAAGTCTTTGGGGTTCGGGAGACTTGGATTCATTCTGCCGAGAACCTGGATCATAGCTATCATCAGGTAGCATTCGAATCACGGACGGCGATCCCACTCCTTAATGTAATGAAGCACAGCAAGGAAGGGGACGCAGCCGCAGATGATAAGGCACACGGCTCCTATTACAAATCAGATATTGCGCTGCAAAGTCATGTGAAGGTCCTAGCCGAATTTGCCGAGGACAACATGCCTGTGTTGACGGCCGCCGCTTATGGAAATGGGCGTGCTGTGTGGTTCGGTACCTTACTTGCGGCTGCCTACTGGCAGGATGGACATACCGGAACGCTCCAGTTGGTGCGCGATCTTTTACAGCAGGAATTGAAGCTACAGCCGAATGTGCAAGTAAGCGGAGGTGTCCGCGCTGATCTTTCCGAGTGGGAAGTTGAAGAAGACAGAGGTGCGTTCCTCTATGTGCATAATGAAGGGAACACGTTGGCAGAAGCCAAAGTTACGCTGCCTGCCAATTATACTTCAGCAGAGCCATGGTTTGACGATGGGAATGCCAAAATTCAGCCAATAAATCCGTTTGAACCTTCAACAACTCAACTGTCTATACGGGTAGAAGCTGGAGATGTTCAAGTATTTCGATTATCTTAGCCGGCAGCAGTTAAGGTCGGAGATTATAGAGCTGGTGTAAGCCAGCCAAAGGAGTGTATCCATTTGGGTTTGTTAGATTATGTTAATCCATTACAGGGGACTAAGTCGGATTTCCGCTACTCACACGGTAATACGCTGCCGCTTACAGCGATGCCATTTGGCATGGCAGCTTGGAGCCCGCAAACCCATGAAGCAGGGGGGACCTGGTTCTTCCATCCGCACCATCGCCACCTGGAGGGCATACGACTAACTCACCAGCCCAGTCCTTGGATCGGAGATTATGGACATCTAACACTTTTGCCGCAGACTGGACCGTTATTGCTTAGTCCTGATTCGCGCTCATCTTCCTTTAAACCGGAAGAGATGCAAGTGTCCCCACACTACTTCGGAGTGTCTCTTCAACGATATCGTACCCGACTGGAGCTGACCCCTACAGAGCGCTGTGCAGTGATTAGAATAACATACGCTAAGGGGCAGCAGAACAGGCTCATAATAGCACCGCTGAAAGGCGAGTCTCAACTCACCTTTCAATCGGAGAAACGCAGGATCATCGGCTTTACAAGAGGCCATACCGCCGGGGTACCCGATAATTTCGCGATGTATTTCGTCTTCCAGTTCGACACAGACATTTTCATGGAGGATTCGGGAATCTTTGACGGGGAGTACCAACCTTTAGGGACGTATGAAGGAACCGGAGATAAGCTGGGCGCATACGTAGAATTAAACATACCGGAATCCGGTGTAGTAGAAGTGAAATGCGGCACTTCCTTTATTAGTGGGGAGCAAGCGCAATTGAATCTCGATCGGGAGGTTGGTGGGCACAGCTTCGGAGAGATCTTGAGCAAAGCAGAGGCAGGCTGGGAAGAACGGCTGAACCGCATTGTTGTTGAAAGCGCGGATGAAGAGAACCTCCGTACCTTTTACAGCTGTATGTACCGGATCTGCCTGTTTCCTAGAACATGGCATGAATATAACGAGCAGGACGAGCAAATTCATTACAGTCCTTTTAACGGCAGCATTTGCCGGGGTCCAATGTATTCAGATATCGGACTGTGGGATGTATACCGGACTAGCTTCCCGTTATACAGTATCCTGTTTCCATCCTTGCTCGGTGAGATCATGCAGGCTTGGACATTAGCTTACGGTGAAAGCGGTTGGCTGCCAAAATGGCTGTCACCAGGCGAACGCAGTGCCATGCCCGGCACACTGATCGATGCGGCAGCTGCGGATGCCGTGGTTAAGGGCATCGGCGGCTTCGACGTAGAGCTACTATATGAAGGTTTGCTGAAACATGCAGATCGTCCGGCTACAGACGAGAAGCTGGGTAGACGGGGGCTAGAATTGTATTTGCAGCACGGCTATCTGCCGCATGATCGTTTTCATGAAAGTGTAAGCAACACGCTGGATTATATATACGGGGACTTCTGTATAGCCCAGATTGCCAAAGCACTCGGCAAAATGGATGATTATGAGCGTTTTATGGACCGGGCGCAGAATTACAAACTGCTGTTTGATCCCGAGGTTGGTTTTATGAGAGGCCGTAACGAGGACGGTACTTGGCAGGAAGGATTTGATCCTTTGGCGTGGGGTGATCCGTTCTGTGAAGGTGGAGCTTGGCAAGGGAGCTGGGCGGTTCCCCATGACTTCCCGGGATTAGCCAGTCTGATGGGTGGCGAGGAAGCTTTTGTTCGGCGTCTGGACCAGTTAATGGCCGAGGAACCGATATTCAAAGTGGGATCTTATGGCTTGGAAATTCATGAAATGTCGGAAATGGCTGCGGCCGATCTAGGGCAGTTTGCCATCAGCAATCAGCCCAGCTTCCATATTCCTTATATTTTCGCCAGACTCGGGGCATTGTCCAAAACACAGTACTGGGTTCGCAAAACCATGGCTAAACTATTCAACAGTGGAATGGATGGGTTGCCCGGTGACGAGGATAATGGCAGCATGGGTGCCTGGTATATTTGGAGCGCCATCGGACTGTATCCGTTAAGTCCCGGGATTTCTGAATATGTACTGGGCAGCCCACTATTTGATAAAGTAACGATTCGGCTTGAAAATGGGCGGCAATGGGTCATTGAAGCGCAAAACAACAGCCCCGCCAATGTGTACAGTAAATCAATCCACTGGAACCATACGCTTTGGGAGCACCATTCTTTGCCTCATGAAGAGATTATCAAAGGCGGCGTCCTGAGCTTCAGTATGTTTTCGGGTTAGCCCAACATAAGAGCAATGCTAAGCAGTCCGGAACATTCTGGGCTGTTTTTGTATTTATAGATGGAGCATCTTGCTCTTTTTAGGCAAATGGTGAAATGGCAAACCATTTCGCAGCATTCCCGCCTGTTTTTTCAAGGGTAACATGTCTAATATCGAAGAGAATGAAAGCGCTTAATATGAGTGCAGAGAGGAGGAATCAACTTATGACTTTAAGACTTCATTCCAAAAGAAATCGACTTATCACTATTCTGTTCGCTCTGATTGCAGGAAGCCTGCTGCTGATTGGCGCGATGAATGTGCAGGCTCCACAAGCAGAAGAACCACTTCTGACCCTTAACGAACAGGAGGTCACTGCAGCGGAGTTCAACTGGCATCTTCAAATGAATCGGGCACTGACTGCTGATTACTTCAAACAGACCTACGATGCCGACTACTCAGAGAAATTCTGGTCTACCGACTATTCCGGCGAAAAACCAATCCACAGGTGGATAAAAGAATCCCAGACGCAGCTACTGACGAAGCGGATGGAGTTGCAGCTTGCTCAAGAAGCAGGTGTGGTATCGGATATCAGCTATGAAGGTTTTCTAAAAGGAATGGAGCACGAGAATCAACGGAGGAGTCAGGCGGCAGCGAATAAGGAAGTGGTGTATGGTCCTCTTCATCTGGAAGCGCAGGCCTATTACAGTTATTACATGAGCAACCTTGAGGATGCCACGATTGAGGCAATGCGCAGCAACGGAGGTATCGTGATTTCAGATGAACAGGTAAGGCTGGAATATGAAGCCAAGCAAGCTGCTAAATATTCTCGGCCGGGAGCTATACATCTTGAATGGGCATCACTGCCCTTTGGTCCGGAAACAGAATACAAGGATCAGCAGGAGGCCATGGAGAAAATGGAATTGCTCCGGGCAGCAGCAACAACAGCAGAAATAAGATCAGACGCAGGCATCCGTCAGCAGGCAAAAGAGCTGGGTATAAATGTGGGCGAAGTCAAAATAACAAGTGCTTCCCGGCGAACAGCAGCGTTGGAAAATCCTAAGGTATTGCTTGCTGCAGATCAGCTTGCACCTGGACAGATTAGTGGCTTGTTTGCTGAAAATGCGGCCATCCATCTACTTTACTGTCTATCGGTAGAGGATGCAGGAGTTATACCTTTCGATCAAGTGAAGGATGCTATCACACTTCATTTGGCGCAACAGAAGTTTAGATCCATGGTGGACGATAAGCTATCCAAAGCTGTCCCAGAATGGAATTACCCAATGGCTGAAAGACTCGCAAACCAAGCCATTCAATAAATGTTCAAGGGGGAATAACACAACAATGTTAAAAAAACTCGCAAAATCACTGCTAATGATGGTTCTGATCTTTACGACAGTGTTCCCAGTAATGGGTGCTTCTGCCCATGCTGAAGAGACGTATGCCGATGATTTCTCTGCTTTGCCAGTAGCGGAGCTGCGTTCGGAGAATTGGTTGATTGACAGCAGCAATCCTCAATTCTTCGGCGGAGATGCTACGCGGTTGGTCAGGACATCCACGGATACCGGTTATGCCGTTTATTCATTAACAGGAATTCAGTCGTTTACGCTTCAAGCCTATTATTTCTCTGGCTCAACAGCCGTAATCAAGTTCTACGGATCGGGTGATGCGACAGCGTGGACGGAGCTTCCAGTCATTAATGACAGTCCCACAGCAACCGGTTCTGGTTGGTATGGAACAGTATACACGCCCGCCGGTGCACTTCCGAATGATGTCAATTATCTCAAAATCGAGATCAGCGGCGACCTCGACAGCTGGCTGATGCAGCTTGGACACCTTACGCTCTCCAATGTATCACTTGCACCCCAAACGATTAATGATGAGCTTGATGATGTTTCACAGCTGTATGCATTCAGTACAAATTGGTCTTTAGATACAAGTAATCCCGCTTTTTTTGGTGGAGATCATTCTCGTGCGGTGAGAACAGCAGATTCGGCAGAATCACTTGTGTACCATTTGCATAATTTGCAGCATTTCATCGTCCGTCTGCATTCCTTTGCCGGGTCTAGCGGAAGCATAAAGTTCTATGGATCGGCGGATGCATCCACCTGGACAGAGATTTCAGCAATACATGAAGCTCCACAATCTACAGGAGATGCAGCTTGGACCGGGACGAATTATACCCCAGCACAAGGGATTCCTTCTAGCATTCATTATTTAAAAATAGAGCTCAGCGGCGATTCCGCCCCTTGGCTGATGCAGCTAGGATCGGTCTCCTTGTCCAACCGCTTGCCTGGAGATGGAGGGAACAGCGGTGGAGACGGAGATTATTACGTCGATTCATTTGCAGGCAGCGACAGCAATGATGGAAAAACACCTGAGACAGCCTGGAAGACCTTCTCTGTAGTGAACGAGACCACCTTTGAGGCTGGAGACCGAATTTTGTTAAAGAAGGGCGGAATCTGGAATGAACAATTATATCCTAAGGGTAGCGGAACAGACGATAAACCGATAACAATCACTGCCTATAGCAGCGGAAGTAAACCGACTATCAATGGTGGAGGCATGGCCGGAGCAGCTGTATACCTGCGTAATGCCTCAAACTGGGTAATTCGGGATCTTGAGGTTACTAATTATGCTTCCGAGAGAGGAACGGTTTACCGGGAAGGCATAATGGTGGAGAACGCAAACGGAGGGACATTAAGAAATATCCTCATCCAGGATAACTATGTTCATGATGTATCAAGCAGCTTCCGTTATCCGACAGTTTCCGGAGCTGAAGGGGGTCCGCATGCATTCGGTGGAATCTCCGTATATGTGGGCGGAACGAGGGGCACGGACAAATTTGATGGGGTATGGATCGAAGGTAACACGGTCGAACGAATTGGACGGACAGGAATTGTGGTATGGGATCAGCGTTTCAACGGAGCCGACTATGCTACGGTCAATGTTACGATCCGCGGAAATTATGTCAAACAAGCAGACAGCGACGGCATCCTCACCTTCGGTGCGGACGGAGCGTTAATTGAGCATAACATAGCAGAAGAAGGTGGGAACTACTCCGAAGAAGGCGAGTTTAACGGCTCAGCCGCAATCTGGCCGACCCGGGGCAAGAATAATATCGTGCAGTTTAATGAGTCCTTTAACACAAATAAACCAGAGGGAGATGGACAGGGCTTCAATCTGGATATCGATACTATGGACAGTGTAGTTCAATATAATTACAGCCATGGCAATAAGGGCGGATTCATGCTTTTTGTCGATGCCCGTTTAACTCCAGGAGTGCTTACCGGCTCATCTAACAATGTAGTCAGATACAACATCAGCCAGAATGATCTGACGCATACGTTTAATTTTGCAGGCGGGGTTACGCCGGATACGCAAATCTATAACAATACGATCTATATCGGCACTGGGCAAAACACCAAAATAATCGACCATGAATGGGACGACGCAGGAAATATCAACGCTCCCTATACGTTCAGGAACAATCTGGTCTACAACCTTGGACAGGGAGGCTATAATCTGCCTGGGGTAAATGGCAGCTTCGACCACAACCTGTTGTATGGAAATCATCCGGTAAGCGAGCCGGAAAATACGAATCCCGTCACAGCGAATCCGCTCTTGGTTGCTCAGGGCAGCGGTGGAATTGGCTGGAATACAGTGGACGGTTACAAGCTAAGAGAAGGCTCCCCTGCGCTTGGGGCTGGTGCAATCATTGCAGACAACGGAGGCCGTGACTATTGGGGAAATGCTGTTTCAGCAGAAAATCCACCGAATATCGGAGCCTATAATGGACCCGGACTTGATCCTGCCACACTGCCTGAAGCACCTGTGGATGATCTGCGATTATATTTTCAAGGCTTAAAAATTGCTCCTCATATTACAGATGGTAGAAACGGAGGCATATCCCTTCAACTTCAGTTTACAAACAATTCTGGAGTAGTCCCTCTGAGAATTAACAAAATTTCCTGGAAAATAGGAGAAGGAAGTGATCAGCTCAGTGGTAGCCAGTCGCAACTAGCTGAAATCGCTCCGAATAGCGGATTTACTTATCCAATACCTTTGCCGGGATTCTCTGAAAGCGTTAAATATCCACTAGAGTTGACCGTTGACCTTGAAGGCTATGAGACAGTTCACCTCAAGCAAAACATAGATATTAACCGGATGAAGCATCAGTCAGACACAGGAATTCCCGCGCTGATTGATCTTGCAGACGGAACCCCTTTGTTGAGCGGGTATAACGGTGCGGATGATCTTAGCGGAACAGCGCAATTACGCTGGGACGCGGATAACATTTATTTGACCGCCGATATCCGTGATGATGTATTCAGCCATAACGCTTTCGGGATTAATATTTGGCAAAATGACAGTATTCAATTCAGCCTTGCTCCCGGTGTACCGGGCGATAGCCAATCCTGGTATGAATACGGAATTTCACAGACGCCGGAGGGGCCGCAAATATACCGCTGGCTGTCCATGAAAGGTGCTGCTACTGGAGTGTTGACCAAAGGAACTCTAAGTGTAACCCGAGATGAAGCGACTAAGATTACCTCATATGCACTGGCACTACCTTGGAGTGAAGTAAGTCCAATTCGGGCAGCATTAGGCAATATCTTGAGCTTCTCGATGTTGGTTAACGATAATGATGGTGCGGGCCGAAAAGGGTATATTGAGTGGGGATCAGGCATTGGCGCTGCGAAAGATGCGACACTCTTCCGCACCTTCCAGTTTATGAATGTCGAAGATGAGGAGGAGACACAACCGAGTGATAATGCTGATTTAAGCCTTTTGAGTATAGAGGGTTCAGAAGTTCCCGAGTTTGACCGGAACACACTCACCTATACAATAAATGTACCCTTTTCTAATACAGCCGTGACTGTAACAGGGATACCTTTAGATCCGAAAGCCAAATTAACAGTAACTGGCGGAAGTGAACTAAAAGTAGGAGAAAATAGTGTTAGCATCAAAGTTACCGCCGCAAATGGAACAACAACAAAGACCTACACTTTGAAAGTGGTACGGAGTGAAGACCGCGGGGGAACAGAAACGCCTGGCAGTTCGTCCGGCAGCAATAATGGCGGTAACAATAGTAACAATGGAGGGAAAATAGTTAATCCAGTGAATATAATCTCAGCCGGCCGTATTCAGATTCAGGCTTCACCTGATGCTGAAGGAATGCGCCTTGCACAGCTTCCTACTGGAGAAATTCAAAAAGCAATGAAGGGTGTGCAAGATGGTGCATTGGCACTTGAGCTTACTAAATTAGATGCCACAGCTAAGGGAGTAACCTTTCAATTGCCCGTTACCGAACTGAAAGATAATGTTACCTCTCTTACAATAAAAGCAGGTGAAACCACCGTAACGTTCCCAATTGACAAGATGGGTAGTAATATTCCGGAGGGTTCCAAGCAGTTGGAGCTGTCCATTCATTTTGTTGATCCTTCAACCCTTTCTGTTGCATTAAAAGAGAAATGGAAAACGCATGCCGTGTACCGGATCTCCTTGATGGTAGATGGAAAGCAAATAGAAACATTAAGTCAATCTGCGGCAATGAAGATATCGTTTGGATATAAATTGAATCCAAGTGAAGCGCCGAATCAAGCCATCGTCTATTCTATTACCCGCGAGGGGCTGGCGGAAGTGGTCAAGAACTCCAAATACGTTTCAGGTACAGAGAGCATCACCTTCACAACACGGAACTTCGGATTATACGCTGCAGCGAATGGAGATATACACTTCTCTGATGTCAATTCGGACTTCGCTGCTATCCTAGAAGCGTTGGCATCTCGTGATTTGGTTCACGGCACAGGCGATGGCAAATATGAGCCTGCCCGCCAAATCACCAGAGCAGAGTTTGTTCAACTGCTAGTATCAGCGCTAGACCTTCAGGCCGATAGTAGCAGTACTTTCGAAGATGTGAGTCCAGACGCTTGGTATTACCAAGCTGTCTCAACAGCTCAGGCGCTAAAGATTGTTAACGGACGCAGCGAAGGCTTATTTGGCGCAAAAGAACCGATTACTCGCCAAGAAATGGCTGTTATTTTGTTTCGCGCTCGGAGTTTAGCTGCTCTTCAGCCGGATTACTCCAGCAAAACGGTAGTATTTGCTGATCAGAAGCAAATCGGAGCTTATGCCAGGGAAGCAGTTGAGTACCTGCAGCAGTCAGGGATAATCAATGGTTATTCCGACGGAACCTTCAGACCACTGAATCTGACCACCCGTGCGGAGGCTGCTGCTTTGATTTATAGAATTGTGGGATTGTAATCATCACAAAAGAGCTGGAGCCAAGTGTATTTGGCTCCAGCTTTTTTTCTTGCAAGTATAAAATATTATTCCTTCACGCTGGCCACACAACATATCTCATGTCCGCGACGCTCGCCTTGCCATTTGGCCAATAATGCCATTCGCTCTACAAATGGAGTATTCGGCCCATAGTGAGGATGTGCATCGATTAATACATCCGAAACAGAGACCAGCTGCCGCGTGAATATCGAAATGATCTCAAATCCAGCCTGATTGAGTAATTCACGCACATTAGCGTCCGTGTAATGATACAGGTGATCGGGTTCAATAAATAACGGTGATTCAGGTCCGTAGACTTCGTTGGTTAATGAATGGCTGTTGGGAATACTGAAATAAATTTTCCCTTGCGTTGTCAAAAGATTACGAATATCCTTCAAAAATGCAAATGGATCGGAAATATGCTCAAGCACATGCCAGAACACTACCGCATCATAACGAGGAAGATCAGGATTTTCAGCCGAGTCATCGTCTTGGGTGCTTTTCCATTCATCTTTAACCAGATCCACACCGTATTTATATTTGGCATAGGCTCGAGACATTTGTGAGGGTTCAATGCCAACCGCTCTCCAGCCGCCATTTCCAGCAGCATGTAAAAATTCACCTGTTCCAGAACCAAACTCTAGCAATGCTCCTTTTTCTGGACTGAACATTTCCAGCAGCATTAAATTAAACAGAGCATGATCAGAATAGGTAGCTTGAGCATATTTTTCACGCATTGCAATCCATTCTGTATTATAAATATCTGCGATTAAGCCGGTTGTATCAACCTCCGCAATATTCGCTCTAAAGATAAGACTACAGTTGCTACACCGCATCAACGTAAACGAATGATACTCATGGAATACGGTAATAGCTGGAGCAGGACCACACAAAATACATTACATATAAAAAACACCTCCGTTAATCGTTTCACTTATTCCTCCCAGGCCAAGCTGGGGTTAGGGCATCATAGTTCAGTTGAAGGGCTTGGAGTGGGTTTCATTTCTTTCATACTATTATCAATCTGGATAGAATATGCTCGTCTCACTGATCCTAAACAAGGTCAAACTTTAATAGATTTATAGTATAGCTTTCTAGGACTTTATATTAGGTGAAGCGGAAATTGGGAATCCTTCTGTTGTTACATGATTATAAAGGATCAAGAAGCAAGCACATTGTTACAAGCCATGATTACGCCAAAAGATTGTTGGCTTCGGAAATGCCTGTTAATATTGGAAATAGAATCATCTCTTAGATTGGAGAGTCAATGATATGAAGGTCATTATTTTTGGAGCTACAGGTATGGTTGGTCAAAGCGCGTTGCGTGAATGTTTGATGGATGATAGAGTTCAAGAAATACTTACGATTGGGCGTAAAAAGACAGAGCATCAACATACAAAACTAAGACAAATTCAACTATCCAATGTAGCTGAATTATCAAGTATAGAACATGAAATCACAGGTTATGATGCATGCTTTTTCTGCCTTGGGGTTTCCTCTGCTGGTATGAAGGAAGATGAATATAAAAGAGTAACATATGATATCGCGCTATCCGCCGGAACAACATTAGCAAGATTGAACCCTCAAATGACCTTTGTATATGTTTCTGGAAGTGGGACGGATAGTTCGGAAAAAGGACGCTCTAAGTGGGCAAGAGTGAAAGGGAAGACAGAAAACGATCTGTTGAAGCTACCTTTTAAGGACGCTTATATGTTCAGACCAGGTGTAATTCTACCCCTATATGGCATACAATCCAAAACAAAAGTGTATCAGATTTTTTATGATGTGATGAAGCCACTTTATCCCTTGCTAAAGAAGTTAAACAGTGTCATTACATCGGAACAATTGGGACGAGCTATGATTCAGGTAACGATTAACGGTTATCCAAGACCCAGAATAGAAAGCAATGAGCTCAAATCCATGATCAGGAGATTAAATCAATGAACATTATCATTAGACAAGAAAAAGCTCAAGATATTAACGAAGTCTACCATGTAGTCCAAAAATCATTTGAAAATGCGGAACATTCAGATCATGATGAGCACAATTTGGTAAATAGACTAAGGAGCTCGACAAAATTTATTCCGAAGTTATCTCTTGTAGCTGAATATGAGAATAAGATCGTCGGTCATATCCTTTTTACAGAAATTCTAGTGGGTGATCAAACTCTGGTTGCGCTTGCACCTGTTGCAGTACTACCAGAAATGCAAAGCAAGGGCATAGGGAAGCTACTGATTACTGAAGGCCACAAAATCGCAACACAGCTTGGATATAAAGGCTCTGTCGTTTTGGGTCATGATAAGTATTATCCGAAGTTTGGTTATAAAAAAGCTAGTCAATTTGGTATAGAAGCACCTTTCGAAGTTTCAGACGATAATTTTATGGCCGTTGAGCTTATAGATGACGGTCTCTCAGATGTCCATGGCGTTGTCAAATACGCTAAAGAATTTTTTGAAATTAGATAAACGTAAAAAAGTGGAGCAAATGCTACGGCAGTTGCTCCACTTTTTTATTTGTTTACAGAATCAATTAACACCTTTAAAAAAAGGATTGTGGAATATCGAGACTGAAAACGGCTTGACGAACGACACTATCCTGTATAAAATGAAGCAGTGATTTAGTAAATTAGTAAATGAGTAAATTAGTAAATAGGAGTGGTGCAATGAAAATACCAACAACGTTTAAACATAATCATGTTGTCATGTTGGAGAGTTTTGAGAAGGTGTAAAAAATAATAAAGGATATGGGGAATTAAAATGTTTTCTAATCGTTATGTTCGAACAATTATCCTCTCCCGCGTGTTATTGCAGCTCGGAATATGGATCCGGAATTATGCCGTCCTTCTTTATGTATCTGAATTGACGAATAATAATCCGGTAGATGTATCTCTGATATCGGTTGCCGAATTTGCACCGATCTTTCTTTTTGGTCTTATTGGTGGGACTTTTGCCGACCGATGGCGGCCGAAGAGAACCATGGTATGGAGCGATTTGTTATCTGGTTTGTTCGTCGGGGTGGTGCTGATTGCGGTCATGAATGGCGGATGGATTGCGCTTCTTATCGGATCTTTTGTATCTGCCAGCTTATCTCAATTTTCTCAGCCTTCGGCGATGAAACTGTACAAGAGACATGTGCCAGCTGAACAGCTGCAAGGCGTTATGGCGATGTCCCAAACCCTTGTCGCTGTCTTTACGGTTTTGGGACCCGTTATTGGTACGTTTATTTTTATTAAGTTTGGAATTCACGTATCTCTGATCCTGACAGCCGTTATGTTTCTGGGCTCTTCGCTTATATTGTCTTCCCTTCCTCGGGATGAAGAAGAACCGAAGTCAGGTAAAGCCAGCGGCTTCATCAAAGAGTTAACGGCTGGCTTGCGTTACATCGGATCGAGTAAACCCTTAAGAACCCTTAGTTTAACTTTCTCGGCGGTGGGATTGGCATCAGGACTAACTCAGCCGCTTCAGATTTTTCTTGTCGTCGAGAATTTAGGTAAGGACAAACAATTTCTTCAGTGGCTTGTGATGGCTAGTGGGGCAGCCATGTTAGTAGGCGGAGCTGCAATAATCGGGATAGCCAAAAAAGTAAGGCCACAGCTATTGCTTTTGATAGGCTTACTCGTCAATGCCGTCTGTACGGTTGGAATGGGTGCTTCTAAGCAAATTTGGCTGACGATTATTTTCTTGGTGATCAGTGGTTTGTTTTACCCTTGCATTCAAGGAGGGATTCAGACACTTCTTGTGCGAAATACCGAAGGGGCCTTTATTGGCCGAGTTTCAGGAGCAATCATGCCTATTTTTATGGGAATGATGGTGGTTGGCATGTTCATTTCCGGCTACCTAAAGGATACGTTCTCCTTGATGGGCGTATTTATGGCGAGTAGTGTATTTGTGATTATCGGTGCGCTTTTTCTGCTCCCCATTGTGGTTAAGAAAAGAAGTGAAGTGGATCTGGAATCGCTGGGAAAATGAAAATTCAACTACAATTCCCATGAATTTATTATTTACGATAAGGAGAGAAAGATATGGATATGAATAAACGCAAAGAGCTGATCGAGGAGTACAAACAAATTAAGATTTATATGGGAGTTGCTCAAATCAAAAACCAAATCAATGGCAAAATATTTATCGACAGCTATCCTAATTTGAAAAACAAATGGCTTACCCTTCAAATGCAGTTGGATTCAGGGAGATTTGCAAATGCCCAGCTCCAGAAGGATTGGAAAGAATTCGGTGCGGATGCGTTCACCTATGAGGTGCTAGAACAGAAGGACATAGACAAGGTAACCGATATGCGCTGGGAACGGAAGAAAATCTTAAAGCCATGGTTAGAGAAGTTACAGCCTTACGGTGACAAAGGTTATAACAAACCACGAATTGACTAACAATGAAATCCAAGATAAGATGAAACCGTCGTTTAGTAAATTAGTAAAATAGTAACAGGAAGGAAGAAAAAAACATGAAAATACCTACAACTTTAAAACATAAGCCTGTTGTCGTGTCAGAGAATTATGAGAAGATTGACGGCCGAATGGCTGGAAACACGGATGCGAAAGGTCTTTCCTTGGGATTGGCCCAGTGGAATGATAGAGGAAAGGTCGATATTTCGGCTAAGGTATGGAGATATACCGGAGAAAAATGGTCCAGACAATCTGAGGAACTGCCTCTTCATCGCGTGCTTGATTTGTCCATTTTAATTTGTCGGTCGTTGGAACATTTCCGTGAAGCGTATCGATATGAGAATTTGTATGACCCGGAGCAGCCCGTCATTGACAGAGTTGGCCTGCAAGGGGATGCCATGACTGTGGCGGTATGTACGGATAATGAGCGAATTAATGAAGATATTAAGCTGTTCAAACAAGCTTTAAGCGATGACGATGAAATGATCGGTGAGCGTCTGAGCACGTTATCCAAAATATTAAAGGATATGGGATATTAATCAGCAAGTGGCCGTCAATCGGGGCAAAGAAGCCTTTGTGACTGCCACTTTTTTTATATAGTTTAAAACAATTCCTCCCCCCGTCCAGGAGTATCTATTGGTAAAGTATCTTGTATTTTGATTTCATTTCTTTACAATCTGTAATATTTGCACCTGGACATGTCATTAATCCACTATCTAGAGCTCTGTCCAACTTGATAAAATGTAAGCGCAATCATAAAATTATCGATTGGAGGAGTACGGCATGAAAAAAATTGGTGCAGGTTTTATATTCTTATTTGTGATGTGCGCGGCATTATCCACAACTGCGTTCGCTAAACAGCCTTATTCATCCTACTGGTTTCCAGAGCAATTGCTTCAATGGAGTCCTGCATCCGACCCGGATGCGGTATTCAACCGAAGTACAATTCCGCTGGAAGACCGCTTTGTGACAGATGGAGTCAACGCTCATGCGACAAAAGCGCCGAAAGTTATGGCTTTATCAGCACTGAACTCGGGAACAAGTGGTGTGCCATCACAGGGTTCGGAGAAATTTGGAGCTAACACGTTTACTTATTGGCAATATGTTGACAAGCTGGTCTATTGGGGCGGATCTGCCGGTGAAGGAATCATCGTACCGCCAAGTGCTGATACGATCGACGCAGCACATAAGAATGGCGTACCGATCGTCGGAACGGTGTTCTTCCCGCCAACTGTTTATGGAGGGAAATATGAATGGGTGAAGCAAATGCTTCAGCAGAACAGCGACGGTTCCTTTCCTGCTGCAGATAAGCTGATCCAGGTTGCGAAGTATTACGGATTTGACGGTTGGTTTATTAACCAGGAGACTGAAGGTGGAACACCAGCTGATGCACAGAAAATGAAAGCTTTCCTAAGTTATCTAGAATCGCACAAATCTGCATCTATGCAATTCGTATGGTACGACTCCATGACCAAGGAGGGCAGTATCAGTTGGCAAAATGCACTAAATGACAAGAACGCAATGTTCCTGCAAGACAATAATAAGAAAATATCAGACAATATGTTCCTGAACTTCTGGTGGAAAGATCTTAA
This sequence comes from Paenibacillus pseudetheri, assembly GCF_924513355.1. Taxonomy (NCBI): domain Bacteria; kingdom Bacillati; phylum Bacillota; class Bacilli; order Caryophanales; family Paenibacillaceae; genus Paenibacillus; species Paenibacillus pseudetheri. The sequence goes on along the minus strand of NZ_CAKMAB010000024.1, from coordinate 71,108 downwards.
AAGCTCAGCAGAGAAGGCCAAAAGTTTAGATAGAAGTCCGTATGACCTGTATGCAGGGATCGATGTTGAAGCCAAAGGCTACGATACGAATGTGAACTGGAATCTGCTGTTCCCGGATGGTCAACCTGCCATCACTTCCCTTGGTATCTACCGCCCAGACTGGGCTTTTAACAGCGCAGAAAGTATGGAGGATTTCTTCGCACGCGAGAACAAATTCTGGGTGGGGCCAAACGGGAATCCGGGTAATACCGTTAGCGATCAGGCCTGGAAGGGGATCGCTAACGATGTGATAGAATCATCCCCTGTAAATAAGTTACCTTTCATCACCAACTTCAATACAGGAAGCGGACAGAAATATTATGTCCGAGGGCAGCAGGTACGAGATAAGGGATGGAATAACCGGAGTCTGCAGGATATCCTGCCAACATGGCGCTGGATCGCAGACAGCAAAGGAACTTCACTTACTCCTGAGCTCGATTGGTCCGATGCGTTTTACGGCGGCAGTTCGCTGAAGGTTTCAGGTGATCTAAGCCATAACAATTCAACACATCTGAAGCTCTACAAGACAGACCTTAAAATCGAAGCAAGCACAAAGCTATCGGTTACTTATAAAACGCTAAACAAGCCTAGCTTGAAGGTAGGTCTTGCTTTTGCAGACCAACCAGACCAATTTATCTTTCTTAACGTGAAGGATAAGACAGCACCAGGCTGGACTACCGAAACTTTGAATTTGACCCCATACAAAGGGAAACGAATCGTAGCATTGTCACTTTATTTTGATACCATGGATACGATTAGTAATTATAGTATTCAAATTGGCCAGCTCTCCATCCAAAATGCCAACGACCCGGTTAAAACTCTACCACCGGTTCGCGATCTGAAGGTTACTCAATCCGATTTCCGCGATGGAATTTATGGAGATGCTAGATTGGAGTGGAAACCACTTGACCAGCAGGTGAAGCAATACGAAATCTATCGAGTACTTCCAGATGGCAGTGAGGTATTATTGGGCGCAACGCCAAATCATGTGTTCTACGTTCCTGAGATGAGAAGAATAGATAAAGAAACGCTAACAGCATTAAAGGTCGTTGCAATCAATGGAAGATACGAGCAAGGTCAGGCCTCCAGCGTGAAGATCAGCTGGCCAGCTTATCCGAAGCCGATTGCAGAGTTTAAGGCTGATCGGACCTTGGTAGCTCCAGGTGAGAGCGTAAACTTCACCGACCTATCGACCGAAGTGACTGAAGAATGGTCATGGAGCTTTGAAAGTGGTAGCCCAGCTGTCAGCACATCGAAGAACCCGGTTGTAACGTTCAATCAGGAGGGCGTATATAACGTGTCACTAACTGCAACTAACAGTTCGGGCCAAGACACAATTATAAAAAAGGCGCTCATTACAGTGAGTAAGGAAGCTAGTGCTGTAAAGAATTTAGCACTTGGAAAACCTGCAACAGCCGATCATGCATGCGGAGACAAGGAAGGCGCACCAAACGCAGTTGACGGTAAAGTGACGGATAATAGCAAATGGTGTGCACTTGGAAATCTGCCTCATTGGCTACAAGTCGATCTAGGAGCCGAGCATCAAATCAGTACTTTTATCATCAAGCATGCTCAGAGTGGAGGAGAATGGTCCGGTTTTAATACAAGCGATTATACCATTCAGGTGAGTAACGACGGAACGAACTGGACGGATGTTGTAAACGTGCAAGGAAACTCGGCAGCTGAGTCGACAGACGCGATTGCTTTGGTGAAAGCTCGCTATGTAAAATTAATAACTCTTAAGCCTACACAAGGAGCCGATACAGCAGCGCGAATTTATGAGTTTGAAGTCTATGGGTTATAGTTCGGTTCGAACCGTGATTAACAAATTATAGTGGGAACAAAAAAAGAACCTGAGTAGTTTTCAGGTTCTTTTATATTGCATATAAAAAGGCACGATGATATAATCGGATCACGACTTCGCAAAAAATAAAGGCATAGAGAATGAATCTTATATTTATAATATACCATGCAGCTAAACTCTTGTCAAATTTTTTTCTCATTTTAATAGTTAGGAGAGATATTGTATGCATTCATTGGTTCTCGGTTTTCAGGAAATAGAAACAACACAGCTTTTGCTCGTTGGTGGAAAAGGGTTGAATTTAGGGCGATTATCAACTATTGAAGGAATAAAAGTACCAGAAGGAATTTGTGTTACAACTGTGGGGTACCAAAAAGCCATCGAAAAGAATGAAAAGTATCATACTTTATTGGATCAATTATCCATGCTAAACGTAGACGATCGAGAGCAAATTAGTGAAATCAGTAGGAAGCTTCGACAACTCCTAATGGAACTTGAAATTCCTTCCGATGTTGTGACAGCAGTTACTCACTATCTCTCCCAACTTGGTGAAGCACAGGCTTATGCAGTACGTTCTAGTGCAACTGCTGAAGATTTACCACATGCCTCTTTTGCTGGTCAACAGGACACCTATTTAAATATCATCGGAAGAGAAGCGATCATGCAGCACATAAGCAAATGTTGGGCATCTCTATTTACGGATCGTGCGGTAATCTACCGCATGCAAAATGGATTTAACCACAGACAGGTATATGTATCTGTTATCGTGCAAAAGATGGTTTTCCCTCAGGCTTCAGGGATTTTATTCACAGCTGATCCGATAACTTCTAATCGAAAGCTGCTATCTATTAATGCCAGTTTTGGGCTCGGCGAAGCTTTAGTCTCTGGCTTGGTATCTGCCGATTGTTATAAAGTACAGGAAGAGGAAATCGTTGATATGATGATAGCAACCAAAAAATTGGCTATCTATGGATTAAAAGAAGGTGGAACAGAGACCCTGAAAATCGATCTCGATCAGCAAAAGACTCAAACCCTTACCGAACAACAAATTTTACAACTGGCACGCATAGGTAGAGAGATTGAAGCTTATTTTGGTTGTCCACAAGATATCGAATGGTGTTTGGATCATGATACTTTTTATATTGTTCAGAGTCGGCCAATCACTACTTTATACCCGATCCCTAAAGTAAATGATCAAGAAAATCATGTTTACGTCTCTGTCGGTCATCAACAAATGATGACAGATCCCATGAAACCACTAGGATTGTCTTTTTACCTGTTAATCACTCCTGCACCCATGCGTAAGGCCGGTGGAAGGTTGTTTGTGGATGTTACACATATGCTGGCTTCACCTGTCAGTAGAGAAAATTTCTTAAATACCCTTGGAAAATCCGATCCGCTCATAAAAGACGCATTTATGACCCTAATAGAACGAGAATATATAAAATCGTTACCAGATGATAGAAAAGAACGGAATCCCGGTAATAGCAGTCAAGATAGTTCGTCAGAAGGTTTTCAAGCATTAATCGAAAATGATCCGGCAATCGTTTCTGATTTGATTAAGAACAGTCAAACATCAATAGAAGAATTAAGACAAAACATCCGAACGAAATCAGAAGCAGATTTATTTGATTTTATTCTTGAAGATCTCCAGGAATTAAAGAAGTTCTTATCTGACCCACAAAGTACAAAGGTTTTTATGACTGCTATGAACGCTTCGTCATGGATCAACGAAAAAATGTACGAGTGGTTAGGTGAAAAAAACGCAGCAGATACACTTTCTCAATCTGTACCAAACAACATTACTTCGGAAATGGGACTGGCGCTTTTAGATGTTGCAGATGTGATTCGTCCATACCCGGAAATAGTTGATTATTTACAACATGTAAAAGATGATAATTTTTTGGATGAGCTGGTTAAGTTTGATGGTGGACAGGCAACTCAAGACGCAATCTATGCTTATCTCAACAAATTCGGAATGCGATGTGCCGGTGAAATCGATATTTCGAGAACTCGTTGGAGTGAAAAACCGATTACACTTGTCCCCATGATTCTCAGTAATATCAAAAACTTTGAGCCTAATGCTGGCAAGCGGAAATTTGAGCAAGGCCGACAGGAGGCTTTAGAAAAAGAACAAGAGTTATTAGATCGATTGAAGCAATTACCAGATGGAGAACTAAAAGCTGAAGAGACAAAACGAGTAATCCGTTTAATCCGGAATTATATCGGTTACCGTGAATATCCAAAATACGGCATGATTAATCGCTACTTCATTTATAAGCAGGCTTTACTGAAAGAAGCCGAACAACTTGTACAAGCTAGTCTTATTCATGAAAAAGAAGATATTTTCTATCTCACGTTTGAAGAACTTCACGAAGTCGTACGTACAAAAAAACTGGATGATCAGATCATCAGTAAACGAAAAGACGATTACTATTTTTTTGAAAAACTTACTCCGCCACGTGTAATCACATCTGATGGTGAAATTATTACAGGTGAATACAAACGAGAAAATCTGCCAGACAATGCGATTATAGGTCTCCCTGTTTCTACCGGAGTAATAGAGGGACGAGCTCGTGTCATCTTAAACATGGAAGAAGCAGATCTGGAAGATGGCGATATATTAGTCACCGCCTTTACTGACCCTGGCTGGACATCATTGTTTGTATCTATTAAAGGCCTGGTCACCGAAGTTGGCGGACTGATGACCCATGGAGCCGTTATCGCTCGTGAATATGGCTTGCCAGCAGTTGTCGGAGTGGAAAATGCCACCAAGCTGATAAAAGACGGGCAACGAATTCGTGTGAATGGAACAGAAGGTTATATTGAAATATTGTAGAGGTATTTAAAAATGAAAATAATTATCGATGTTCTCTTTCGCTGATCAGAAATTCGGTTTAATGTAGGAAAAGAAAGTAAATAATATGGGGATATGGACAACCTGGTGAAACAAAGCCAACTTATATTTGCAAAAGGGGAGTTCGAATCGATATTCCTTGTCGCGAATATGCGTGATGAGGTATATTGAAAAAGCAATAAATTATCCCGACTAAGGAGAGTATAACTTATGATTAATAAAATTGGACAAATTATGTTATATGTAAATAACCAAGAGGAATCCAAAAAATTCTGGACAGAAAAGCTAGGGTTTGAGGTGATTTTAGACGAAACAAATGGCCCTATGAGATTTATCGAGCTTGCTCCGAAAGGTGCAGCGACTAGCATTGTTCTTCATAATAAAGATTTGGTTGCCCAAATGAATCCTGAAATGAATCTCGGAACACCTTCTTTAATGTTCTTTTCGGATAATTTTGATCAATTGAATCGAGAGTTGAAGGACAAGAATGTTACGGTTGGAGATATTGTAGAAATTCCCGGTGGAAGAGTATTCAATTTCGCAGACAGTGAAAATAACTACTTTGCTGTAATGGAAAAAGGACAATAAAATAGAGTGAAACATGCAATAAGGCTATAGTTAAATAAGCTACGTCGGGGCTGGCCCAAAAGCCATGAAATGGCTGCTTGGGTCAGCCTTCTCCATTAGAAAGATATTCCTCGTCACCATTTTCATATCTGACTTTCAGATGGCAATCGTTATCGATATCAATGGCTGTTGCCTTAAGCTGTTCATTATTCTTTATCACTGTTACGGGTTTGCCAAGTGAAATTAACCGTTTTCTATATTCGGAAAGAAACAATCTGTCCGTTAATTGCTCATAATATCCCATGAAATTGTTCAGTACTTCTGCTACCAGTCGGTTGCGGAGATCACCATAAGAATTGTTTTCAGAAATTACAGTTGTTGCAATCTCGGTAAGGTCGTTAGGAAAGCCGTCGGACGGTAGCGCTACATTGATACCAATGCCAAGAACGGCATAATCAAGCCAGCCGTTTTCCAGTGACACGGATGCTTCGGTAAGGATCCCGCATACCTTTTTTCCCTCCATAAAAACATCATTCACCCATTTAATCTGCGTTTCTTTACCGGATACACTCTCGATGGAAAGGGCAACAGCAACTGCGGCGCAAGTGGTCAACAGAGCGGAATCCGTTGCTGACAGCTTGGGACGCAGCAGGATACTCATATAGATCCCCGTTCCCGGTGGAGAAAAGAATTTTCGGCCCATTCTCCCGCGGCCAGCGGTCTGTTCTTCGGAAAGGATCACCTTACCCTCAGCTTCTCCATTTGAGGCAAGGCTTTTCACGGCTTCATTCGTTGAAGATAGTGTCTTAAAGACTTCTACACGTAACTTTTGCCCCTGGGTATCCAGATATTTTGAAATTGCACTGGCAGATAGGATATCTGTTTGAGGTGACATGGAATATCCTTTATTGGTTACAGCTTGTATGGAATATCCGTCTGTCTGTAACGATTTTATGGCTTTCCAGACAGCGCTGCGAGTCACGGATAACTGAACGGCTATTTCCTCGCCGGAAAAGTACTCACCCTTATTACTGTCGAGCAAGGCAAGAATATGTTCTTTTACTGTCATGAACTTAAACCTCCAAAAGTATAACTCTCCGACCAAAACCCATCGAATATATTAACATCCAACGATTGCGACTGAATACCCTAATTCTATAGAACAATTGGAAAAACTCAAGCTTGGTATTTCATTCTATTGTGAACTATAAATCAAATTTCGGTTTACAATCAAGGATATCTCCATTATAATTCAGCTTACTGGACGTATTTACTGACCAGAATACAATTATTTATATCCAATGGAGGTCAATTTTTTGAAGACAAAAGAACTTATTTATGCTGCATTATTCGCAGCACTTATCGCGGTGCTGGGCATGATTCCACCCATCCCCCTCGGTTTCATCCCCGTTCCGATCACTGCCCAGACGCTTGGCGTCATGTTAGCTGGATGTTTTCTGGGGAAACGGATGGGCGCCCTCAGTCTAGTCCTTTTCATCATTCTGGTAGCCATTGGACTACCTGTACTGACTGGTGGTCGCGGCGGAATCGCGGTGCTCATTGGTCCTTCTGCAGGATACATATTTAGCTTCCCGATCGCGGCCGGCCTTATTGGTTGGTATTCGGAAAAAATCTGGCCGAAGGTTCGAACTTGGAAGCTGGTAGCTATCAACATAATCTTTGGTGTGTTACTAGTGAGTCTGATTGGTGCACCAGTCATGGCGTTAATAACCAATACGTCGATCTGGGCTGGTCTTGTCGGAGCGTTAGCCTTTCTTCCGGGAGACATCATCAAAGCCGTTATTGCAGCCGTCATAACGATGCAGCTGAAAGCAATTAGCCCTATTGAAGAAAAAACACAAATATAATGTGATGTGAAACTCGGGTAAATGAAACCCGAGTTTTTTATTGAAAAATAATATGGTTATAGATGTGAATTTGTTTATACTATAAAAATTAAAATGAAATTGAAATAGGGTGGATAACAATGGATAAGGGATTTAATTTAGCTAGCCAACTATTAACGCTGCTTGATACGGAACAAAGATGGTTTACCTTAGCCGAAGTAGAAAAAAGTTTAGGGATCTCAGACAAGACAATACGGAAGATGGTGGAGGAAATCAGTAAGCAACTACCCTCTACTGTAACCATTGAAGTTTCTAGAGGTAAGGGAATCGTTCTTCTACGTGATGGGCAAAGTACGATAAGTGAAGTGATTTCTTCTATGTTCAGACAAACCATTTTTTATCGGCTGATGAATTTGTTGTTTACGAATGCCGGTCGAATGTCTGTGGAGGAGCTTTCTGAGGCCATGTTTATGAGTACCTCGTCTCTGAAGAAGCTGATTGTGGAATTAAATAATAATGATCTAAAAGCGTATAAGTTACGCATTAGTTACTCTACACCTGTGATCAAAGGGAATGAAATGAATATTCGATATTTTTATTGGAATTTATATTGTGATGCATATGAGTTTACAGGTTGGCCCTTTGCGAATGTCGATTTTGCTTATATAAATCAGTTGATCACAAATATAGAGAATGAGAATAACATTGTATATTTTATCAATTCCAAAAGGAAATTGTCCTTTTTGTTGGCAATTGTAATAGAAAGAGCTGCTAAAGGAAATTGTGTAACAATCGACGAAAATGCATACCCCTGGGAAAAGGGAATGTTTTATATACCAGTGAGAGCCATAGCAGAGCGTCTTGAAGAAAAGCTGTCCATCGAATTTCCAAAGAGTGAAATATTCTTTATGCAATCCATGGTTAATCTCAGCCAATATCATTATTATGAAGGGTCAGAGATCACTCCGATGAAAGAAGTCGAATTACACAAAGATAAAGAAGAATATCAAATGGGGAATCTGCTTCTAATGTTGTTGGCAAAGGTATACCCGAACTTGGATATGCATGAACGATTTATCTTGGAGATTTACGGGTTCTTTGACAAGCTATTAATCGAAAATGCCATTCCGGAATGGATGATGATTTCGAAAAGTCATTTAACAACATATGTAGAGCAGGAGTGCCAACAGATTTATCAAGAATTGCAAACCTGTATGCAAACGTGGAATAAAACTTACCCTTCCATTCTGTTCAATAATTTCCATTTAACAAAACTGACCTTAATTGTCCGCTCGAGTTTACGTTACAAAAGTAAGAGGGCTTTCTTAGTGATCGGGGAGGAATTTTCAATTCGTCATTACATAGCAGATTTGATTAAGAAGGAAATAGGGGATCAGTTGATCCTTAATACTTCCATTATGAAAGGGCTAACCGATGAGATCATGCAGCAAAATAATATTGATCTTGTCATTAGTAATATCCCGGTTGCACTAAAGAACGTGCCTGTTGTTATTATTTCTACGATCCCCTCTAAAAGAGATTTGGACAATATTCGTAAAGAATTGCTTTTATAATTTGACCAATTATTTTCCGTTACCTACGTAAGTTTTTGGTCTAGTTTGTAATGTTAAAAAACCTTATGCTCAATCTAGTTTCGAAACTCGGTAAACCTCAGTTTACTATTAAAAGTTGGAGGAAGAACTATGAGTAGGCATTTAGGTGCAAACAAGGGAGAAATAGCAGAGCGCGTTTTGCTCCCAGGAGATCCTTTACGTGCAAAGTTTGTAGCAGAACACTTTTTAGAGGAGGCTAATTGTTATAACGAAGTAAGAGGGATGTATGGATACACTGGATTATACAAAGGTGTGCCTGTGTCGGTTCAGGGGACAGGGATGGGAAATCCATCGATGAGTATCTATGCTACAGAATTGATCGTCGATTATGAAGTTAAGAAATTGATTCGCATTGGTACATGTGGTGCGATGCAAAGTGAAATTAATATCCGCGATATAATAATAGCCCAAGCGGTGTCTTCAGACAGTAATATGACGGAGAAGATCTTTCATGGTTGTAATTTTGCACCTACAGCAGATTTCTCATTGTTAATGAAAGCGTATCAACAAGCACAAGCTAAAAATGCAAATGTTTTTGTTGGTAACATTTATAATTCTGATGAATTCTATCGTGAAAATTTAGATCGAATTCACAAGTTTATGGATTTTGGTGTATTAGCAGTAGAAATGGAAAGTACAGCCCTATACACTTTAGCCGCTAAATATGGTGTAAAAGCGTTATCGATTTTGACAGTCGGCAGTCAATTGTTGAGACAGGAACACTTGACTCATAAAGAAAGCGAACAATCCTTTTATGAAATGGTCGAAATAGCTCTTAACACAGTCATTGATGGATGATTTATGGATAAGAGCAGTGTTGTTAGAGAAGAGAGTGAGAAAGAAATGAAGGTAATACTGTCAGGATTGCAGTGGATGATTTTTATGATCGCTGGTGCAATTGCTGCACCCATTGCTATCGCAGATTTATATAACTTAACACCCATAGAGACTTCTGGACTTATCCAGAGCACAATGATTACTTTAGGGATAGCTGGTTTTTTACAAGGCCTGATGGGTCATAAATTCCCTATTCATGAAGGTCCGGCAGGGTTATGGTGGAGCATTTTTACGATTTACGCAAGTTTAGTGGGGGGGCTTTATTCTTCTAACAATGGTGCTTTACAAGCTTTAAGTGGGGCAATGATCATTAGCGGTGTGTTATTTATCCTCATATCAGTATTTAAGCTAATGGATAAAATCGCTCGTCTATTTACACCAACCATCACTTTTATTTATTTACTTTTATTGATCTTTCAATTAAGCGGATCTTTTATGAAAGGGATGATGGGGATCACCACAACCCACACCATGTTAGATGTAAAAGTATTCATCCTTAGTGTGATTGTGGTTTGCATTACCTTTTGGTTAGGAAAAAGTCGCTTTGTAGTACTCAGCCAGTTTTCAATAATTTTCAGTATATTGATAGGCTGCCTATTATTTATTATCTGCGGTAATATACCAGTGTTTTCTCATGCGGATACTCTATTTAAACTACCGAAAATATTCCCATTTGGCAGACCTCAATTCGATGCCGGGACAATCACTACTGCATTTTTATTAACGCTGTTATTAATAACCAATGCAGTTGCATCGATCCGTTTGATGGAGACCGTTATGAAACAAAAGCAATTGGATCATCGTCGTTATTTGCGCGCCGGGTTTACTTCTGGAATTACGCATCTTATTAGTGGCGGTTTAGGAGCGGTCGGTTCTGTCCCTATCTCGGGAGCGGCGGGATATGTTGAACAAACAGGGATGAAGGAGCGCAGATCATTTTTAATTGGATGTTGCTTTGTGATCTCAATATCCTTATTTCCGCCAATGATGAATGTTATATCAGCGATTCCAGCTCCCATAGGCTATTCCGTTACCTTCGTCATTTTTGTGAAGATGGTCGGACTAGCGCTAAAAGAATTGAAGAAGGTCATTCATGAAGAACGAACATTTATCGTTAGTGGAATTTCTCTTTTAGTGGGTGTGGGTTTAATGTTTATTCCTTCATCAGCTACGGCCCATTTATCTCCGATCGTGATAGCCATTTTAAATAATGGACTAATATGCGGAAGTCTGTTGGCGATTATTTTGGAACAAGGGTTAATGTGGAAAGATGCATTTCGTTATGAGGATTCCAAGAAAATTAACCGATAATTTGGAGGGCTAAAAATGCATTATCTAATTTCTATTGCTGGTTTGGTTATTGTTCTATTACTGGCATGGCTAGGAAGTAACAATAAGAAAAAGATTAAATATCGTCCAATCATTGTAATGATTGCTATTCAGATCGGTTTGGGATTAATCATTCTAAAAACAAGTATTGGAGAGTTCTTAATTAAAGGGTTTGCCGATAGTTTTGCAAAATTGCTTGGATACGCCAAAGAAGGGACTGACTTTGTTTTTGGTGGGATTGCAAATGAAGGGGCACATACATTTTTCCTTTATGTTTTGATGCCCATTGTTTTTATGTCAGCATTAATAGGGATCTTGCAACATTACAAAATACTGCCATTCATTATAAAGTATATTGGTTTGGTACTTAGTAAAATAAATGGCATGGGTAAATTGGAATCTTATAATGCTGTTGCAGCCGCAATTGTAGGACAAAATGAAGTGTTTATTTCGGTGAAAAACCAGCTTGGTTTATTACCAAAACATCGCTTGTATACATTATGTGCGTCTGCAATGTCGACGGTATCCATGTCAATTGTTGGTTCATATATGACGATGCTAGAACCTCGGTATGTAGTGGCTGCATTAATATTAAACCTATTCGGTGGATTCATTATTTCATCCATCATTAATCCGTATGAAGTCACACCTGAAGAAGATATTGTTGAAGTTCAGGTAGAGGAAAAACAAACGTTTTTTGAAATGCTAGGCGAATATATTATGGATGGCTTTAAAGTAGCCATAGTAGTTGGTGTAATGTTGGTTGGTTTCGTTGGGATCATTGCTTTAATTAACGGGGTCTTCAGCGGAGTATTCGGTATCTCTTTTCAAGGAATTTTAGGGTATGTCTTTGCACCCATTGCCTTTCTTATCGGTGTCCCATGGCATGAAGCTGTTGATGCAGGCAGTATCATGGCGACAAAGCTTGTTGCGAATGAATTCGTTGCTATGCTTGACTTTGTTAAGATCCAAGATGGTTTAAGTGGGCGTACTACAGCCATTGTCTCGGTTTTTCTAATCTCATTTGCTAACTTTGGGTCCATTGGTACCATTGTGGGTGCAGTGAAAGGCTTAAATGAAAAACAAGGGAATATTGTGGCCCGATTTGGATTGAAACTGTTATTTGGCGCCACACTTGTAAGCGTTTTATCCGCTCTGATCATCGGTATCATTTTTTAGTTAAACTTAGCGGATTTTCGTCATCGTTATGAATTCTGCACAAGACATCTTTGTATATAAAAAGCCGCTTACTTAGCGGCTTTTTTTGTTGTGATTATAGAACAATTATTAAGATAGGAAATAGGAAAAAGAATAATTGATTATCAAATGGGTTAATTAAAGAAGAACCGCCAGTTTTTACTCTTTTTCCGAGTCAGATAGCAAAAGTATTGACAACCTGTATATACAGGTTTAAACTGTGTGAAGTGTTTGAACTTGTATATACAGGTTTAATATTTGACATAAAGTAATTCTTTTGGAGGTGTTCAACTTGAGTCAGTCCCAGTATTCGGAGTGGTGGCGCCGGTCCACGGTGTATCAGGTGTACCCGAAGAGCTTTAAGGACACTACAGGCAACGGAACAGGAGATATTAAAGGACTTATTGAAAAATTAGATTATTTGCAGAAGCTTGGAATTGATATTGTCTGGTTACAGCCGGTCTATGTCTCGCCACAACATGATAACGGTTACGATGTTGCGGATTATGAAAATATCAACCCGGATTTTGGTACGATGGAGGATTTCGACGAGTTAGTACAGGAACTGCACAGACGTGAAATGAAGCTAATGATCGATATCGTGGTTAACCATACTTCAACAGAACATGAGTGGTTCAAACAGTCCATTTCGAGCAGGAACAATCCCTATCGTGATTACTACATCTGGAAGGACCCCGCTCCGGACGGTGGCTTACCCAACAATTGGCAGTCGAAGTTCGGAGGTCCTGCCTGGCAGTTTGATGAAGCTTCGGGACAATATTATCTTACTCTCTTCGATAAAACCCAGGCGGATCTGAATTGGGAGAACGAGAAGGTAAGTAGAGCAGTGAATGATATGATGCTATTCTGGGCTAAAAAGGGTGTCGACGGCTTCCGCATGGATGTAATTAATTTAATCTCCAAGGATCAACGCTTCCCTAACGATGACGGGAGTGTTCCACCGGGGGATGGACGCAAGTTCTATACTGACGGTCCACGGGTTCATGAATACATCAAAGCGATGTACGAAGAGGTATTTGGTCCGTATGAGATGGTGACAGTCGGAGAGATGTCCTCAACTACATTGGAGCATTGCATCCGATACTCGAGTCCTAAAGAGCGGGAATTTTCCATGACTTTCAATTTTCATCATTTAAAAGTCGATTATCCGAATGGACAGAAGTGGGAGCTAATGCCCTATGATTTTGAGGCGATGAAAAGCTTGTTCACAGAGTGGCAGACCGGAATGCAGAAAGGTCAGGGCTGGAACGCCTTATTTTTTAACAATCACGATCAACCGCGTGCCCTCTCCAGATTCACTGATGATAAGGTCTACCGTGTAGAGAGTGCCAAGCTGCTTGCAACAACTCTGCATGGCCTTCAGGGAACACCTTATGTGTATCAGGGGGAAGAAATCGGGATGCCAAATCCGGTATGGAAGAGCATCGATGAGTTCCGTGACATTGAGTCACTGAATATGTACCGTATTTTGTGTGAACAGGGGAAAAGCCCTGAGACTGCCCTGAGTATTCTTCAGGAACGTTCACGGGACAATTCCCGTACGCCGATGCAGTGGGATGACAGCCGAAATGCCGGATTCACCACAGGTACTCCATGGCTGAAAGTTGATGAGCGGTATTCGGACATCAATGTGCAGAAGGAGCTAGCCAATCCCGATTCCATCTTCCATCATTACCGCAAGCTGATTGCGCTACGCAAGGATTATGGGATATTCATTGAAGGTGTATTCAAGAGACTCGATGATGGTCATCCTGAAGTGTTCGCTTACGCCAGAACAGGTGATGGAGAGGCGCTTGTAGTGGTCTCGAACTTCAGCAGTAAAGAGATTACCTTCCGCTTTGAAGATAGTCACTGGGCAGAGTTATCATCAAGTGGTAAAGACGAGCTTCTGATTGGAAATACAACAGAAACACCTGCATTAACACAAGAGCTTCAGCTTAGTCCTTATGCTTCCTACATGTGGTTAATCCGCTAACGAGGTGTACTTGAGAAGGAGCACAAATCAATTATGTAAGGAGTGAAAATATGGCTATAGACCGCAAAAATGTTGAGGATATTGTACGGGCAGTTGGGGGCAAGGAGAATATAGAGGTTGCGACACATTGTGTAACCCGGCTGAGATTCTCGCTGTATGATGAGAGCAAGGTGGATTCGGAAGCCTTGGACCGCAACGAACTAGTAAAGGGACAATTTTCTAGCCAAGGGCAGTTTCAGATCGTTATCGGACCGGGAACTGTAGATAAAGTATACGATGAAATGATTCAGATCACTGGCGGTTCTCGTTCTTCCAAAGATGAAGTGAAATCCGCTGCTGCCCGAAAACAGAATCCGCTGCAGCGTGCGATCAAGACGCTGGCTGATATATTTATTCCTATTCTTCCAGCTATCGTAACCGCAGGTTTGCTGCTTGGGATCAATAATATTTTGACCGGGCCTGGTATCTTCTTTGATAATCAGTCGCTGGTGGATGTCTATCCCGCATGGAAAGACATTGCTGCGATTATTAATACGATTGCCAGCACAGCTTTTACCTTTTTACCAGCACTTATCGGTTGGGCAGCTGTTACACGTTTCGGCGGCAGTCCTCTGCTCGGGATCGTTTTGGGTCTCATTCTCGTGCACCCAGATCTATTAAGTGCCTATAACTATGCAAGTGCTTCCACTGAGGGTACTGTTCCAACCTGGAATTTGTTCGGCTGGCATTTGGAGAAGATCGGTTATCAGGGACAAGTATTGCCAGTGCTGGTTTCGGCCTATATTCTGGCAAGGCTGGAGAAGTTCCTCAACCGCCGGGTGCATGACTCCATTAAACTGCTGGTTGTTGCGCCAGTGACTCTACTGATTACCGGTTTTCTGGCCTTCACCGTTATCGGTCCGGTTACGTTTGGCATTGCCAATGCCATCACCTCCGGCCTGATCTTTGTATTTGATCATTTTGCGCTTCTTGGTGGCTTGATTTACGGCGGATTCTATGCGCTTCTAGTCATCACTGGTATGCATCATACCTTCTTGGCGGTTGATGTGCAGCTCATCGGCAGCGAGGGCGGCACTTTCCTCTGGCCGATGTTAGCATTATCCAATATTGCACAAGGTGCCGCGGCACTTGCAATGATGTTCGTAGTCAGAGAACAGAAGGCAAAAGGCTTAGCAGCTACATCTTCCGTCTCTGCATTCCTCGGCGTGACGGAGCCGGCGATCTTCGGAGTGAATATCCGCTATCGTTATCCTTTCATCTTCGGGATGATCGGCTCAGGGATTGCCGGTATGCTTCTTACCGTTAATCAGGTTCGCGCTTCTTCCATTGGCGTAGGCGGGATTCCCGGCTTCCTTTCGATATTCCCGAACCAGTGGGGCGTGTTCTTCATGGGCATGCTTATTGTTCTCATAATGCCATTTGTCGCTACTGTACTCTACGGCCGATCTGTGGTGGGGCGTTCCGAAAAGAACACAGCTACAAAGGCTACTACTACTGTGAGCGAGACAGACAATTTGAACAGCCGCCCTATAGTTCAAGAGTCACAGGACTCCGTGAATATTCTGGAGCTTATCTCTCCGCTCAGTGGAACTGCAGTATCTCTAGAACAGGTGCCTGATCCTGCCTTTGCCGAGAAGCAGATGGGCGAAGGCATTGCAATCGAACCTTCTGAGGGTAAAGTATATGCACCCTTTGATGCTACAGTAGCTCATGTGATCAAGAGCAAACATGCGCTTATATTGGAGCATGCCAGTGGTGTACAGATACTCATCCACGTTGGAATTAATACGGTGTCGCTTAAAGGCAGTGGTTTTACCACCCATAAGAATATTGGCGACAAGGTGCAGGCAGGTGAGCTTCTGCTGGAATTTGATATGGAAGCTATCAGCGCAGCAGGTTACCCTTTGATTACTCCAATCATCATTCCTGCAGGTCAGGATATGGTGGAGAAGATTGAGGAGAAGACTGGACCAGCTGCAGCTAGACAATCTAGCATCTTGACTATTCATCTCAAAGGTTAATACAGGCTATATTGGCAAAGACTTTATATTACAGAAAGACAGCCCCTGGGGGCTGTCTTTCTGTAAATATAAGAATTCATAAGTTTCACGCTATAAATTTCCCTCCAATTGAATCGATGCTTCCAAAGGCATGACGTGATACAATAAAGGGCGGTGATCAAAATTGAGAGAAAATAAATATTTGCAAATTTATAATGAGTACAGCAACCAAATTCTTTCTGGACAACTAGTACCGGGAACCAAACTGCCCTCTGAAAGTGAACTTGCTGAAGCTTACAGCACTTCACGAGAGACCGTTCGCAAAGCGCTGAACCTGCTGTTCCGTGAAGGATACATTCACAAAATTAAGGGCAGAGGCTCCTTTGTGCTTGATATGACGAGAATGGATTTCCCCGTAACCGGTCTGATTTCATTTAAAGAGATGGCCGATACACTGGGTACTGCCTCACGGACACTGGTAGAGCGGACGATAAATGAGACGGCAGGCTCCACGCTCGCCAGACATCTACAGATTCCGCCTGAAACCCTGGTTTGGAAAGTTATTCGTGCCAGAGAGATTGAAGGCGATCGGATCATTTTGGATAAGGATTATTTCCGAGCGGATATTGTTCCATTCCTAAGCGAGGAAATCGCGGAAGGCTCACTCTATGAATATCTGGAGCAGGAGTTGGGGCTTAAAATCAGTTATGCGAAGAAGCTCATATCCGTTGAGCCTTCTACCGAGGAAGATCATAGACTGCTTGATTTGAAGAGTTACACGCATATTGTAGTAGTACGAAACTATGTTTATTTGGAGAACACGGTGCTTTTCCAATATACCGAGTCCAGGCATCGGCTGGATAAATTTCAGTTCGTGGATTTTGCTCGAAGGGTGAAACGATAAACTTAGCTTAAAGAGGGGTATCCCAGTTTGGGATACGCCTTTTTTTTCCGAAAAGGCAGTATATTACCGATACAAGAACGCATGAGAAGTTCATTCCTACGTTCGCAAATAACGATATATTAAGAAAAAGGCTACCCTCAGAGGCAGCTTTTTATATGACGTTCAAAATAACAAGCTACCCCTGGCGATTCCTCATTACTCATAAAGCATCTCTCATATATTTATATGATAATTATAGTTAATCGCTTCTGTGAAAAGAAGAGGAAGAGAGATTTATTCCCATCTTTCTCTTAATGAGGTAGAGGGGTAGAGACAAAAAACGCGTAAATGTTGATGACGTGGATAAGGAAAGTTGATTTCAATTTTCTTATGGTTGAAGGCAAAACCATGAATCGTCTTCTGGGTGCCAATAAACAGCCTTGTAATGATCATTTTCCTAGTTCAGTTTTGAAATTCTTCTGGAACTGAGGAGAATACGAAAATCCACACTTGACATTATAGGGTAGGGGGGTATAGTATTACTGCGTTGGTATTAAAAATTTTAATTATTGGTTACCAAAGGAGGAGGAAGAAAATTATGAATAATCAAGCACAGACTTTACCGCAAGCAGATCCCAAACGCTGGATGGCGCTGGCCTTACTATGTCTTGCCAATTTCATGGTGATCATGGACACATCCATTATCGGCGTTGCACTGCCAGCCATCAAAGAAGCGCTCGGCTATACGCAGGCAAGTTTACAGTGGGTGTTTAATGCGTATGTCATATTCTTTGGCGGATTATTGTTACTTGGTGGTCGATTGTCCGATCTATTTGGTCAGCGCCGCATATTCATGTGGGGATTTTCCATTCTAACGTTAGCTTCCTTGCTGGCAGGACTCGCTTGGAACGAGGAAGCGCTTAATGTTGGTCGCGCCCTACAAGGATTTGGTTCCGCGTTAATAGCCCCATCCGCGTTAACGATTGTTATGATGCTCTTCGGTGGCAACCCCAAAGAACTAGGGAAAGCATTAGGCTTCTGGGGCGCATCAGCTGCTGCTGGCGGTTCAGCCGGCGTGTTTCTTGGCGGGGTCATTACCGAGTGGCTCAGCTGGCAATGGACCTTCCTCATCAATGTACCCGTTGGCATTATTGCATTACTCCTGTCGCCTGGACTTTTAGCCAAGGGAATGCGAAGAAAAGGCAGCATTGACGTCATTGGCTCCATCTTCGTCACAGCGGCTTTGGTTTTGGTGGTATATGGCATTGTTACTGCAGAACACAATGGATGGGGAGCGCCATCCACGTTGTGGACGCTTATTTCAGGAATCGTGTTATTTATCCTGTTCCTGATCGTTCAGGCAACTAAAAAAGAACCGCTTGTTCCACTGAAGATTTTTAAAACACCCAATCTGGCTGCAGGCAATATCGCGCTCATTATGCTGGCAGGGAGTTGGATTCCACTGTGGTATTTCCTCAATCTCTATATGCAGCAGGTGCTAAAGTTTTCTGCTTTCGCCGGCGGAGTCGGCTTACTGCCGATGACGGTCCTAATTACTATCTTCATGATTTTGATTACCGGTAAATTAATCGGAAAATTCGGAATAAAAACAAACTTGGTCATTGGATTGATTGCACTCGGGGGTTCGATGCTTCTGTTCGCTAGCAATACGCCGGTTGATGGAAACTTTATCGCCAACGTGCTTCCAGCTTCCTTGCTTGGTGCACTTGGCATGTCACTTGCCTATATTCCGGCTACGATGTCCGCCATGTCGGGTGCTAAACCCGAAGAAGCAGGGCTTGCATCGGGTCTCGCCAATACGAGCTACCAGATTGGGTCAGCTATCAGTTTGGCCATCATGGTTGCGATTGCGGGTTCAACAACTGCTTCCCAAACCGGTATTGACCCGGTCTCCGTGCTAAACGAAGGCTTTCAACAAGCTTTTATGTGGTCCGGTATAGTCGCTCTTGCAGGTGCTGTGCTAGCGTTTCTATTTATCCGTTCACCTAAGCAGGGTGAAGCAAGTGACAAGGTAGCTATGTAACCAATGAATCGAGCTCCAGTGCCTAATCAACGGAGTTGACAGGACTCCATCGAATTAACAACTTATATTTTATGTATATAGGGGTGTGGAGTATTTTAAAAGAAAGGGGGATTCCGATGAGCAAAGAATCGATACTCTTTGAACAAGTGATACAGCAAGATCCGGGCTTTTGCTCACCTGGAGAGGATAAGCGCAAGAGCCATCATTCCGATCAAGCCAATAGCGATCTGCTCAACCGACTGAATTTAATCGAAGGACAGATTCGCGGCATTAAAGGCATGATTGAGAAAGATATTTACTGTGACGATATGTTGAATCAGATCTCTTCGATGCAAGCATCATTGAATGATGTCGGAAAGCTGCTACTTGAATATCATATGAAAAGTTGTGTCATCGAACGGATTCAAGTAGGGGATACGGAAGTATTAACGGAATTCATGACGACGATCAATAAACTGATGAAATAAAGGTCGGACCGCTTTCAGTAATAAAGTAATCAAGTGGAGGCTAGACCTTCCGGATGTTGGCGCCCCACATATATTCCGGATGTGATCTACATGAGCCACAAAACGATGCACAATATCCGGCAATACCTGTTCTGGGCACTCGGCTACAACTCGCTTGGAATTCCGATTGCCGTGATCGGACTGCTCGCCCCTTGGATTGCAGCGTGTCAAGATGCGCTCTGCATCTTCGAATTTATAATGAAACGGAGTTGCTATAACCATGAAGAAGAAGATACTCCTCGTCGCTGCTGTGGTGGTCGCTTTTAGCGTATTGGCTGCATGCGGCAAAGCGGCGGGGGACAAGAAGCCAGAAAACGGAAATAACCTTGCCGGGCATACAGCAAGCAGCGGGCAAGAGAACGCCGAGAAACGTACGGAAAATGAGAATAAGGAGGCGGGAAACATGGAGCACGGAGGCGGACACGGCGATCATGGCACAGCTGCGAAGACTGCATCGGAGGATCTTTATGTATCATTTAGCTTTCCTGCAGGCGCCGCAAAAGCAAACGAAGAAACGGAATTGACTATTAAAATTACGGATAAGAACGGGAAGGCGGTTAATAAGTATGATGTCAATCATGAGAAATTGCTTCATCTCATCATCGTCAATCACGATTTGTCGTTCTTTAACCACATTCATCCCGAGTTTAAAGGAGACGGCACATTTACAGTGAACACTTCGTTCCCGGCTGGAGGTGAGTACAAGGTGTTTGCAGACTTTATTCCTACTGGCGGCGCCAATTCCACGCTTAGCGAGTGGGTGAAGGTGGAAGGCAAGGAAAGCAAGCATGCCGCGATTACGGCCGAAGCGAAGTTGGTGAAAGAAGTAGGTGGCAAGGAAATCGAATTGGACTTGAGTGGTACGAAACCGAACGAAGAAGTGACATTGACCTTCAACATTCGCGATGCGAAGACGAAGAAGGGAATTGATAACCTGCAGCCTTATTTGGGAGCGGTCGGCCATGTTGTGATTCTATCGAAAGATGCGAATCAGTATCTTCATGTTCATCCAATCGATGAGAAAGCGACGGGACCGGATGCGAAATTCGCGACATCTTTTCCGCAAAGCGGGACGTACAAATTATGGGGACAATTTCAGCATAACGGGGAAGTGTTCACCGTACCATTCGTCGTTGATGTGAAGTAAGGCGAAAGATCATGGTATAAAAGACGAAACAGGCGGTATCATCTACCATTCAAGTCGGGGGAAGTCGCTTTACGCCGAATTTGCTTGCCAAGATGAGTACGGCTTGTTCCTGTAGTATCCACACGATCGATTTGTACAAGAAGCAGGCGAAAGGGAAAGAAAAGTTCAGCATATTGTGGACCGAATTAAATCGAGCAGTTAAAACGAATTAACGCGTAAAGGAGCGAACATTTATGCTGAAAATCGATTCGAAAACACCGATCAAAATTTACACGATTCCAACTTGCAGCGATTGCCAATTTGCCAAGCGCTTCTTTAATGAGCATCAAATTCTCTACATCGAATTCAACTGCGAAGAAGATGTGAATTATGCGAAGGAAGTGCTGGAACTGACAGGCAAGCAGATCGTACCGACCATTGTCATTCAAGACAAGGTGTTCGTTGGTTTCTCTGAAAACTTGAACGAGATAAGCAATCTTCTGCAAACTTGACTGCTAAAATGATGCTAGTATGGTTGACAAAGGAGATTAGCGATGAGTGCCCTTCCTATATAAGGAAGGGCTTTTTTGCACAGAGCGATTATAAAATTGTCATCGACCTCCAATGTCTAGAGTTATTTATGTGGTAAAATTAGAATAAGTGGATCTTGGGAGGAGAGGATATTGAGTCTTGAACTTGTGATGATCATTTTGTTACTGTTTTTAAATATTCCAGTATATAAATTTTTATTTCGCGTGTTCTTCGTTGATAATGATGATTATAACGAAACGGTTAGACATACTTTTACACCTAACATCATTTCATTATTCCGAGGAGAGTACTGGAAGGATAGAATGAATACGGCAAGACTTCAGTTTTTTATAATCATTTGCGGTGGGATTGTTGTTTTGGAATACATTGTTCTGATTAAAATAATTGCTGTTTTTCGTTGAATAAAACTTCGTTTAAAAACTTCTGCTTAAGGTGAGTAGGAGTTTTTTTATCTTGCATAAGCACCGCTCTATTATGGAAAACTTATGTAGTGCGAATATACAGCATGATTCCATTTTGGGAGGTGACAATTATGACAAATCAAGATCCGCAGGAGCTTCTTAAAAGTAAACACAAGCTAGATGAGCAGAAAAGGCAGTTCACAAATTTTGCCCGAAGTGTTTCCGGTCATGGTGAAGAAGAAGCAGGCCAGGAATTCAGTAATGACCGAGTGCCAGATGATCAAAATCGCATGAAATCTGTTGAGAATAGACAAGATTGATCTTAAAAAGGCTATTAAATAAGCCGATCCTTTTCTGGATCGGCTTAGAAAATAATTGTTACGTAATGACAAATCCCGCTGATAATGTTAGCGTACTTTCGTCAAGTGATACTGAATACCAAGATTCATCGAAATAACAATTTTAAAAATAAGTATATCGTTTTCTGTATCAACACATTTGTAAATAGGGTGAGACCATCTGTAAATAAATGATCCGTTTTTTTAAGGTAAGAAGCAATCCGGCTAAAAGGATCCTCAGGTCAGTTGTCCATCTTATGGCATTATATATAACAGAAGGGAATCGAAAAGGGCGGGTGTAGGGCAAGTGATAGTCCCATTAAAAGTAGCTAAAACAGCAGCTTATTTTGCCTAACCGTATATACACAGTTTCTACCTCCCGCTAAAATGTACTCTCCCCGTTCAATATGAACATTATTTCCTAGAACAGTTTTAAATAGATGTAACTCATTCTTGCATAACCCTGTACATACAGCAGCAGCTTCACAGATAGGACAATGCTTCTCAATGAATAAAAGACTGCCATCATCCTGCTCCTTAACCTCAGCCATATAACCTTCATTTGTTCGTATCTCAGCCAGTTTCTCCAGTTTCACTCTTACATCTGCTGTATCACCAAGATGCTGAAGATATTGTTCTTGCATATTCTTATTTCGAACAGCCAGCAGCTTGTCCAGCCCCTCATTTCCGAAAGCTTCTTTCATGGAATTGATCAGACTGACGGATAAATCCGAATAGCCGCTTGGAAAAAACCGATCAGCCGCGGGTGTTAAGATCCATAACTTAGTGGGTCGACCCATGGGACGGGACTCTTCTTTATTAGTAACCAGCCCTTCTTCTTTCAGCGCATTCAAATGTTGACGAATAGCCATTCCAGATAGCGAAAATTGGGAGGAGAGTGCCACAACATCCATTCCCCCTTGCTGCTTTAACAGATCAATGATTGCTCTTCGGGTCTTGGTTGAGACATCTTTTTTGGTTTGATTTCGGCTCATGGTACACCTCCTACTGAAACAACTAAATCTACATCACTGACTACATTTTAAACAAAAATGTTGACAAAGTCAAAGCTGAACTGTAGCTTAGATATTATAAACAAAAACATTTACTAAGTGTCCGGATACGATGTATACATACCAATTTCCTTGGAGGTCACATTTCATGTCGTCTATTCATCAAAGCATTTTCGCCAATGTTATTTTGCACTATCCATAGGTATTATTCTGTCAGAGATGGCCGTTGGATTCGAAGGCTTATGTATACCATGCTAGGATCACGGCCATCCAGGGTTTGGGTGCCGGAGCTATGATGTTAGTTTTAGCTGCGTTTACGAAATTAAAGACACCGAAGACGCATGAATATATCGGAGCTTCATCAACTTGGATGGCGTTACTGTTAACGATGGGTACTGGGATTTTCTTGGTTGGTCTATGCATGCTTCCGAGCGTTATGGGGTTTTCTTTAGTCAGTATCGGCTTAGTACTTATGATATTTCTGCTCCGTAAACTGCTATCGAAGGGATCTCTTACGTTTCGAAGAGGCATGCCAGCTATTCTGGCAACACGCGGGCTGTTCTTCGCTGCCTATACTAGCATACAGCTAAACAGATAAGAACAGGTATTCAATCTTTAAGTTTGAAAAACAAATAAACGAAGGAGGAGTTCACGATGATCATCGAGGTCAGTGATAAGGCATCAGAAAAAATCACCGAAATCTTATTAAGTGCGAATATCCGAAATCCCTTTCTTAGAGTGGGTGTTGATGAAGGGGGATGCAGTGGTTTATCCTATACCCTAGTCGTGGATGAACAGCAGGCAGAAGAGGATATTGTATTAAATAAAAAAGATTTTAGTATATTGATTCACCCGAATAGTATTCCATATATTGACGGGCTTGAAATTGACTATGAAGAAAGTGGAATGGTAGGCGGATTCACCATGAATAACCCTAATGCAAAGGCTTCATGTGGATGCGGAGCCAGTTTCAGAATGGCCAATTATCGTGGCGAAATAAAAAAATGTGATTAACCAGTAGAAAGGAGAGAAGGGGAATGATATCATTTGCAGTATCCGAAAAAGCATTGGATTCATTTAAGAATGAATGGGGTTTGGAAGAGGGCCAATATGTAAGGATTTATGCAAAATATGCCGGTGGAGGCTCAGATGCTTTCACTGTTGGAATTAATGCAAGTGCTACACCGATCGATCCCGCATGGGTTCAATCCATTGGCGGATTTCATTTCTTTGTTGAAAAAACTGATGTTTGGATTTTACAGGATGAACTTCTTCAAATTGATTGTAATGAAAACGGCATTTTTTCAAACAAAATCTCCTGTTGAGCATCTTCTTGCATGCAATGTTAATCATCTTTAACTGGTTGGAGAATTTACTATAATATCTACTCTTCTACCAATTTTGTACACTATTGTCTATACTATTTTAAATAAATATAAGAATTGGATCTGATTTTAAAAGAAGCATGGTGCTAGGAAGCAGGTGCAGAACATTGATAAATTTGGACAAATTAGCAAAGGCATTTACTAAAGGTGTCTATGAAATAGAAGATAGAAGCCGCTTAGTCATCCAGCCCAAAAGTTTATTAAGTGAATTCACCACCGTTAAGCATGGATTTCTGTTTATCATTCGCGGGGGAGCCAGAATACGTGTAAATGGAACGGTATATGAATTACGGCCAGGGTCAGTTTTTCATGCGGCTCCAGGCATGCAGATGGATTCGCAGGTTATAGGACAATCAGAGCTTGAGTATTACTCACTTTTTTATAAATTGGATATGCCAGAAGAAATGAATTGTACTACCGAATTTGACTCTCATTTCAAGCTGGAGCCAGGAGCCAATCTAAAAATTATTGAATTACTAATCATGCTTCATCAGAATACCCATCCATCCGGAGAAATTGGAAAGCTGCGTATCAAGGAGCTGTTCTTAAGCCTCATGCATCAGGTTCTGCTTGCTTGCAGTAACAGAGAGAATAATAGCTCACCGAATCAAAGGATGGTAGACGAAGCCCTTGCATACATTAAACTCCACTATATGAATTCACTTACACTTGGTGAGTTAGCGGAACGGCATGCAATGAGTACGAACCGCTTCTCTTACTTCTTTCACAAATATACGGGGCTGCGTCCAATCGACTATGTCGTTAATTATCGTATGGAACGAGCCCGTGACTTACTCAAAGCAGGTAATTTCCCTATCCACGAGATTGCAGACCGTGTCGGTTATGACAATCCGCTATATTTCAGCCGATTATTTAAAAAGAAATTCGGTGTTGCTCCCTCTGCCTATAAATGAATTAGATAATATACATATCGAGTTTCTTATACTTGAATTAAGTCTGCAGCTACTGGTGATAAACCAGAAGTGCAGACTTTTTTTATTTAGATTAAATAATGATGCATGTAGAATTTCAGATTTGTACATTTGAATTCATTTAAATTTTTGATAAACTCACCCTTATAACTGAGAATCATTATCAGTAAATTAATTTATAAATGAAAGGCTGGTAGATATGACAGGAAACAGACAATTATGTATTGGGTTGTCCTTAAATGCAACCTGGATGAAAGGAGACGGCTGGCGACACCCGGATAGCGAAGTCGAAAAGATGGGGGCTATTGAATATTATATTGATTTGGCAAAAATGGCGGAGAATTCAAGGCTCGATTTTCTTTTCAGGGCTGATTATCTGTATGTTAGCCCGCAGATGTTAGGGGATTCCTCTAATTTCGGCAGCCCGGACCCTGCATTGTTTTTTGCAGCGATAGCCCGTGAAACCGAGCGGATCGGACTGGTGACGACGATTTCTACCACTTTTAATCCGCCGTATGTTGTAGCAAGACAGCTTCAGTCTTTACACTGGCTCAGCAATGGACGTGCCGGCTGGAATATTGTCACTTCTATTGAAGGCGCCGATAATTTCAGCGATTCACCTATGCCTTCACCGGAAGAGAGATATGCCAAGGCAAAAGAGTTCACGGATGTTGTATGCAAGCTGTGGGAGAGTTTTCCGAATGAAGCGATTGTTATCGATCGTCAGTCAGGTATGTTCTCGGATAAGGATAAAGTGACTGCTATAAATCATTCCGGTGAATTTTTCAGTGTAAAAGGGCCGCTTACTTTGCCTGCTCACAGGTCAGGAACGCCTCCGCTATTTCAAGCTGGCGCTTCAGATATTGGACGGAATTTTGCTTCTTCCGTTGCAGATGCTATTTTTGCAGCAATGCCGGATATCGAATCAGGAGTGGAGCTAAGGAATGATCTGAGAAAAAGAGCGGCAGAGCAGGGACGTGATCCGGATGCCATCAGAGTTTTGCCGGGCTTATATTTTTTCCTGGCTGATACGCGCGAAGAAGCGCTTGAATTACATAAAACTGCACATGCGAATTTGAGTCTTGAGCGCAGACATGCTTCGCTTAAATCGGTGTTAGGTCTTGATTTAACCGGTTGTACCATAGATAGGCGCGTAACTGCCGATATGTTACCCGATCCAAATCAGGCCGTCCGCAGCCGGACACATGCCGAATTATTGCGGCGGTATATTATCAAAAATCAGCCTACAGTGAAAGAGATCCTGGACAGGCCCGAGGTTGTCGGATCTGCTCATTGGGTATCTGTCGGGACAGTCGAGGATGTACTGAACGATATTATTGAGCGGTTTGAAGCGGGGGCAATGGATGGCTTCATCGCCTTGCCGGGCGGTTCAGAACAATCTATGGAACTGTTTTTTGAGAAGCTGGTACCGAAGCTGGTTGAGAGAGGCTTATTCCGAAGTGAATATACGGGGTGCACTTTTCGTGAGCATCTAGGGATTTAACAAAAGAGAGTTGGGGCGATTGAACGATGCATGAAGAGGAAATGTTTGATGTTACGATTATTGGCGGTGGTCCGGCCGGATTATTTGCTGCATTTTATAGTGGACTCCGCGAAATGAAGACCAAAATCATTGAATTTCAGCCTGTACTTGGCGGCAAGGTGCATGTCTATCCTGAAAAGATGATCTGGGATGTGGGAGGCTTACAACCTATTCTTGGCTCGCAGCTTATTGAACAAAAAGGTTGCGCAAGGGATGACGTTCCAGCCGGAGGTTGCTTTTAGTGAAAAGGTCACATCCATCTCGAAAGATGAAGCAGGTTACTTTATATTGCACACGGCCGGAAACCGGAAGCATTTCACTAAAACTATAATATTGGCCATTGGAGGAGGCATTCTGAAGCCGATCAAGCTTGAAATTGAGGGTGCCGAAAGATTTGAAATCACAAATTTGCATTATACGGTGAAGTCACTTGCCCGCTTCAAAGAGAAGACTATTCTAATATCGGGTGGCGGACATT
This sequence comes from Paenibacillus pseudetheri, assembly GCF_924513355.1. NCBI lineage: Bacteria > Bacillati > Bacillota > Bacilli > Caryophanales > Paenibacillaceae > Paenibacillus > Paenibacillus pseudetheri. Next base: position 43,824 of record NZ_CAKMAB010000024.1, on the reverse strand, counting down.
CTGCTGTTGACTGGCGAACGAACTGGCCCCGATTGCCAAGAAGGTGTATTTAACGTATCGGAAAGAGAACTTAAAGGGGCATGAAGCTGATATTTCACGCTTGGCGAACAATGGCGTAGTGTGCTTGTTAAATACTTCAATCGTAAAATTGATTGCCACACCGGATCACGAAAGAATAGGGACAGTACTGCTAAAAAGCAATGACAACGGAGAAGCATTTGAGCTGTCCGTTGATGAGGTCATCATTAATCACGGCTATGAACGTGACAAAGAACTGCTGGTGAACAGTGAAATTAAAATGGATCAGTGGGAACATGGGATTTCAGGATCAGCAATGAGCGGGACTTCCGTGTCGGGCATTTATGCGGCAGGTGATGTTCTGCATCATGAAGGGAAGCTGCATCTGATAGCGGGAGCGTTCCAGGATTCTGCCAATGCGGTAAACCAGGCCAAACAATACATCACGCCGGAGGCAAATTCGACCGGGATGGTGTCTTCGCACAATGACCTGTTCATACAGAAAAACCGTGATTTAATGAAGCATTTATACAGATAGTAATGATAACAACTCAAGGGGGAGGCAAATGAATAGATTATTTGGATGGATTGCATCCTTAATTATACTTGCAGGATTACTGGCTGGATGTTCCGAAACTTCAGTCACACCTGCACCTGAAGTCGGAAAGATCGAGGAAGCGGGATGGCCAAGAACAATTGCGGATGCCAGCGAGAATGGCGTCGTGCTCAAGACACGACCTGAGCGTATAGCGGTTCTTCATCCTTTGTATTTGGATTACTTTTTTGCTCTTGATACTCCTCCAATCGCATCAACTAACGCAGCTGAAGCAATGAAAGATTTCGCTACTTTACAGCCTTATGCCGGAACTGCTGAGATTATTGATTTGGGCAATAGCAATGCGAATCTGGAAATGATCATGGATGCAAAGCCTGATGTGATTGTAACCTTCAAGGGTTCTGTTGATAGCAATTATGATGAGTTGAATAAGATTGCACCTGTCATCTTAATTGACTACACCGATACCTGGGAAAAAACGACGATGCTGTGTGCTCAGATTGTTGGAAAAGAGACGTTAGCGGAACAAGCCATTAAGGAAACCCAAGAAATGATTGCCAATACGAAAAAACAGTTAAATAGTCTTGAAAATAAGACGTTTGCCTTGCTACGGGTCGATGGAAAAGCCAATTTTAATGCTCAAGGCTCTAAAAACACGATGTACTACAATCAAACTGTGGGCTTTGGGTTGTTGCCGCCAAAGGGATATCCCGAGGAGGGCGGGGCGCTTTCTCTGGAGGGTCTATACAGCATGAATCCTGATTATATTATTATCCAACATGATATGGATATCGCAAAGGCGGCCATCAAGGAGAAGGAAACTTCAAAAGCGTGGAACTCACTGGAAGCAGTAAAAAACAATCATGTTCTTATTTTTGATAATTCACTAAACAGCGCAAGTATCCTGGCTGTCCGTTTGGCTGCAGATCATTTTCTGCAATTGGCGGCTGAACAATAATTTATTATACAAAAATCCGATTGCTCCCTGTAGAGCGATCGGATTTTTGTGATTAAGATAAATATCTTGACTGTTATTGATAATGGTTATCATTTATGATGAGTATTAGACAGATAACGGAGGGGTAGTCATTATGCACAAAAGCAATCAAATATTGCTTTGGGATCAAGCGACAGTCAAGTTATTGGATGTGCGCCATATTGAAAGGGGTCAAGGCGAAATTCTTCATAAGTATAAGATTCCTGCCAGTATATTTTTACTTTCGGTACATGGGAGCGCTCAAGTTCAGTTAGATCAGTCTGAATTTTCTTTTACAGGATTTCAAGTCCTGCATAGCGGGAAAGGAGCAACACTCAATATTGTTCCGACAAGTAAGAAATTTGTTTACTATATCATTTATTACCGTGCATGGATTCAAGAAGAGGATCTGTTCCAAACACAATATTGTTTTTCCCCTGATGCACCCATTTTACTTTATAACAAAATGCAACTGATGCATCAAAAATGGAACAAGCAAGAAGAGAGACTCAACGTTAAATCACTGTTTTATCAATTCATTGATCAGGTTTTAATAGAATTACATAGAAAAGAGACTGAGGTGAAACAAACAAGTGTTGCAGTCCAAGTAATCACCTATATCCAGGAGTACTATGCGGAGTCAATCACATTAGATTCTCTTGCGGAAGTATTTAATTTCAGTGCTTATCATTTGTCATCCTTGTTTAAAGAGTACACAGGTATGAGTCCGATTGATTACTTAATTCGTTTTCGGCTTGAGTTTGCAACAGAGCTTTTAATGACAACAGAGGCTTCTGTCGGGGAAATTGCAGCAAGCGTTGGTTATAAAGACGTATATTATTTCAGCCGAATTTTCAAGAAAAGAAAAGGTGTATCCCCTGCACATTTTAGAACTAGAGAGATACAGCGACCTAAAGTTGCAGAAAGTCCATCAAACTTCCCCACATCCTCTATTTTTGAACACATCGTTCAACAGTATATTAATAATGATAATCATTATCATAATACGGAAAAAGGGGAATTACATATGTTTAAAATGACAAAATCTCAGACGACGGCAGCTTTGCTGCTTTGCGGTTCTCTATTATTAAGTGCCTGCTCAAGTGGGACAGGCACAGCTGCGAAGGAACAAAGTAATGGGATTGGAACCGTAAATCAAGCAGTATCAGAAGAAAGTACGAGCACTCGAATAGTATCAACGCCTAAAGGAGATGTGGAAGTACCAGCTGAGCCGAAAAGAGTGGCGGCTGACCAATATATGGGGCATTTATTGAAATTAGGAATTGTTCCAATCGGTGCAAGAACATTTATGCTAGATGAGGGCTGGATGGAAAAGGCGGACATTCCGAAAGAAACGATCGAGAAAATAGAGGATTTAGGGGATTTCCCTTTAAACCTGGAAAAATTAACGATGCTAGATCCGGACTTAATTATCGGTTCGATCGATGAGAACATAGAACAATATGAGAAAATTGGGACCACTGTTTTCCTCCCTTATTGGGAGGGGTTAACAACCGCAGGGCCGCTTGATAAATTCAGGAGTGTAAGCAAAATATTTGGAAAAGAAAAAGAAGCAGAAGAATGGATTACAGAATACGAACAGAAAGTAGCTGAAGCAAAGTCGAAACTCGCCGGGGTTATCGAGGAAGGGGAAACCGTTTCGATTGTTCAGTTTTCACAAAAGGCGGTGTACGTCTTAGCGGCAAAGGGAGGAAACTATGGTTCTTCCACTATATATGATATGCTGCAGCTGCCTCCAACAGAAAGTGCAAAAAATATGGCGGAGGGGTTTGAATCGATTTCACTTGAAGTGCTTCCAGAATACTTAGGAGATTATGTTTTTGTTTATAATGGCGATGCTGATGCAACCAATAAAGCAATGGAAAGTAACATATGGAAAGGCATACCTGCAGTGAAAAATGGCAAAGTCTATTTGTATGGTGATAATTATCATGATGAATTCGTAATGGAGGACCCTTTTTCATTAGAGCTTCAGCTTGATACGATTACCAATTTATTACTCGGCACTCCAGTAACACTAAGACTTTTTTCATAGCTTATTTCCAAGATTCGACCTTGTTTTCACCCACTGTATAGGCCGAAAGTATAAATTTACAACACTTTACAAAAATCTATGTTTTTCCTAATCCTTATGAGATAGCATATTAGACGAAAGCGGTGGACAATTATGGAAAAATCCACCGACCTATATCCTAAGGAGGAAGAATATGAAGGAGAAGCATTCAGGTTGGAATAAGAAGCTGCTAAAAAGAATTCTGGTTGCATCTGTTGCCGTACCCCTGCATTTGTTCGCATTCGGAGCCGGCTCGGCGATATACGCTGAGGGGCCAAGCGACCCCGCCCCATTCATTGAAGCCAAAGTGGTCAACGAGCATGCAGGCCAGAAAATTCTGTTTGACAATACCCACGCGCAGACGGCTGGAGCGGCCGACTGGGTTATTGATGGCGCTTTTTCCGACTTTGGCAATGCGCTTGGGCAAGAAGGCTATTACGTCAAGGAGCTTCGTAAGACCACTCCGATTACGTTAGGCGATCTTTCCAGCTATGACGTCTTCGTCGTGGCTGAATCTAACATTCCATATAAATCCAGCGAGCAGGAAGCTATGGCGGACTACGTGGAGAACGGCGGCAGCATCTTCTTCATCGGCGATCATTACAATGCGGACCGCAATAAGAACCGCTGGGACGGCAATGAGGCATTCAACGGTTACCGCCGCGGAGCTTGGGACAACCCGGCCAAAGGCATGAGCACCGAAGAGGCCAGTTCCGCGGCAATGCAAGGCGTGGTCAGCTCCGACTGGCTGGCGGAAGAGTTCGGTGTCCGGTTCCGCTTCAATGCGCTAGGTGACATTAACGCGACCAACATCGTGGCTCCCGATCAGGCCTTCGGTATTACATCAGGAGTATCAAGTGTAGCCATGCATGCCGGCTCCACGCTGGCAATCCTCGACCCGACCCGGGCGAAGGGCATCGTCTATCTGCCGAAAACCAACAATGCTTGGGGCAACGCGGTGGACCAAGGTGTCTACAATGGCGGCGGCGTAGCGGAAGGTCCTTATGTGGCCGTGGCGAAAAAAGGTGCCGGCAAAGCCGCCTTTCTCGGCGACTCCTCCCCAGTCGAGGATGCCACACCGAAGTATTTGCGCGAGGATACTGGTGCCAAAAAAACGACTTACGATGGCTTCAAGGAGGCTGACGATGCTGAGCTCCTAGTGAACACCGTTAACTGGCTCGCCGAACAAGAGAGCTATACGGATTTCACCAAGGTAAGTGGCCTGACGCTGGATCAGCCGACGCAGCTGCTGCCGTTCGAAGAGCCGGCGCTTTCCACCGAGCCTCAGCCAGAGCCATGGGCCGCCCCGAATGCCGGCTACAAATGGTTTGACCGCACCAGCTACAAGGCGGGCTCTTACGGCGGACCGGCGGCTACTGCAAGTGCGGTGTACAATTTCACGCACCAAACGGTGCTGCCGAACGCGCAGGATTTCCAGATTCGTGTCAGCGCAGATAATCTCCCTGCCAATACGAGTGTATCAGGCTTCCAATTGGGTATCTACCAGGTGAGTAGCGGTGCCCAGATCGCCAAGATCCAAAACAGTGACGGCACTTGGCCGAGCAGCTATGCTTACAGCGCCAACTTTAGCCTGACATCAGACCTGAACGGCCATGCCTACAAAGATCTGACCGTGCAGATCAAACCGGGCACCACGGCTGCATCCAACCTGCGTCTGCGCCAGAACGGAACGAACCTGAAGACCGAATCAGTCACGCTCGGTAACGTCCCAGCAGAACCGCTGCCGGACGAGGAAGATCCGATTCCGGCGACCGTTTCCATCGGCGAAGCCCGGACCAAGATTGTTGGATCCTTGGTGACGGTTGAGGGGGTCGTAACGACTGAGCCGGGTATTTTCGGCGGGCAAACCTTTTATCTGCAGGATGAGACCGGCGGACTTTATGTCTACCAGAGCCAAAGTGGCTTCCATGCCGGCGACACGGTCAAGGTATCAGCGTCCACGGCGCTGTACAATTCGGAGCTAGAGTTGACCGAAGTTGTGCAGATCGAGAAGACCGGCACTGCGAAGCTGCCCGAGTCCGTTGACGTGCCGGCAGTGAACGATACCAATCAAGGTCAGCTGCTCAAGCTTAAAGACGTGAAAGTGACAAATTTTATCACCGCCACTCCAAGCGGTTCCTTTGAATTTGACGCCATCGCCGATGGCGGGACAAGCAATCACATCCGGGTGGATGCCCGGACGGGCATCACGAAAGACAGCTTCCCTTATGCGGAAGGGCAGAAGCTCGATATTACGGGCGTAGCCGCGATCTTCAAAGACGTATACCAACTAAAGCCTAGAAATCTCGGAGACTTCAGCATTGTGGAAGAAGTGGGGGCTCCGGTAACGACGGCGACGCTGTCGGCAAATCCGAACGCTTCCGGCTGGTTGAACCAGCCCACCGAAGTGACCCTGAAGGCCGACTCCGATACAGCTAAAGTTTATTACTCGCTGAACGGCGGTGCGGAAGCCGTATACAGCACTCCGTTGGCCGTAAGCAAAGATGGACGGCATACGCTGTCTTATCATGCGGTTTCAGGCAAGGGAAAGGCAGAAGAAACTAAGACACTGAGCCTTAATATCGACACGGTATCACCGACAGCGGAGCTGACGGAGTCCGGTCATGCGCTCGGCGATGTGGAGGAGGAAACCCAGCTTAAGTTTGTATTGGCTGCCGAAGATAATCTGTCCGGCGTCGCCTCCAAGCAGCTTCTGCTGGATGGACAGCCCATAGCTGACGGACAGACCCTGAATGCTGCGGAGCTGGGTGCCGGGTCCCATACTGTAAACTATGTCGTGACCGACGCCGCAGGCAATTCTGCCGAAAAGGGCTACACGTTCCAAATTACTGGCGGAGCGGCACTTGCAACTGACAAGCCTGGGCAGCCAGTGTTGTCTTCGAACAGCGGCTACGGTTATGGACTCAGTGACGGTAACTTTACCGTCACCATGAACCTCTGGTGGGGCAATAACGCTACCAGCTACAAGCTTTATGAGAATGGCACACTGATCGATTCCAAGTCTCTGAAGGATGTATCTCCGTCCGCGCAGACGGCAAGCACAGCGCTTCACGGTAAGCCGAATGGCACCTATATATACACAGTGGAGCTTACCAACAAATACGGCACAACCAAGAGCCAGCCGCTCACGGTGACGATCCGCGATGCCGCACCGGGCAAGCCGGTCCTGGCCCATGACAACTGGGACGGAGACGGCTCTTATAAAGTAACGATGAATCTGTGGTGGGGCACTAATGCCACAGAGTACCGCCTTTATGAGAACGGGCAACTGATCGACACGCAAGCGCTAAACGCCAACACGCCTTCGGCGCAGAGCGCTACGACTGATGTCACTGGCCGCGCTTCCGGTATGTATGAATACCGGGCAGAGCTGGTTAATGCAGCGGGAGAGACCATAAGTGATATCATCAAGGTAACCGTCAACAATTAATACGATGAGCGATTAAATCTTGTAAGAAGTATTCCATGATGTTGCATTCCGATTTGCTGTTGATCTAAATATGTCTCCAGGAGGTGCTTATATCTTTCAGATATAACGCCTCCTTTTTGACATGTTCATATTCCGTTCACATTGTCGTCACGATGAGTACATCTTAGTTGATTACACTTTGAATATGTCGTCAAGGCGGCACTTCAGATACAGAGACAAGGAAGGGAAGAGATGAACGTGGCAAATAAGGTAGAAATAAAAACAACTGGGACTAAGAGCCACAAGAAACGGAACCTATGGTTAAAAATAATCGGAGGTATTGTAGGGGCGCTCGTGCTGTTCATGGGCATCGTGTTTATCGTTGATGCAATCAGCGATGGGATAGAGAAAAAGAAAATCGAATCCTATGGCCAGTATGTCAATGTGGATGGGAAAAAGATGAATGTGCTCATTCAAGGCAGCGGAGAACAAACCGTTGTACTCCTACCGGGACAAGGAACCCCGTCGCCTGCACTTGATTTCAAATTGCTGATCGATGAAATTACCCCTAATTATAAAGTCGTGTTGGTCGAGCCTTTCGGTTATGGTTTGAGCGATGAAACCGAGAAGGAAAGAACGACGGAGAATATAGTAAGTGAGGTTCACGAAGCTCTGCAGCAACTGGGTGTTGACAATTACATTCTAATGGGACATTCCATCGCGGGACTTTACGGAGCAACCTATGTGAACACTTATCCGGATGAAGTTCTTGCTTTTGTCGGTATCGATAGCAGCGTCCCCAATCAACCCGGGATGGATGTCAAATTACCTTTGAAATCCATGCAATTTCTTCAAAAATCAGGTCTGATGAGATTGTTCCAAAAAGTGAGCGGAGATGCGTATAAATCGCTTGCATTCGATGAGCATACCAAAGAACAGATGCGTTTGATATCGAATCAAGTCGCGACCAATCCAACGTTGATGAATGAACTGAGCCACCTCGGTTCCAATTTTAAAAATGGAGAAAAACTCACAATGCCAAAAGACTTGCCGTTGCTTCTCTTTGTTCAATCGAATAATGAGCACAATAAACAGTGGATTCCGCTTCATGAAGAGCAAGTCAAACAATCCGCACAGGGAAAAATGATCCCGATGGAAGGTTCTCATTACCTGCATCATACAAAATACAAAGAAATCGCTGAGGAATTCAAAGCTTACATGAAACAAATCCAATTGTAGGGTTGATAATTAAACTGTGGTGCCGAAATTGAAGTGCACCCTCTAGAATTTCATCGGATAAACCAGGGGTTTTATCCAATGTCTATTCTAAGGGGTGCACTTCATAATGCATTAGGGTGTTTTTGTTTGATTCCAATTCTTGTGTCACATCTGCCGATCAAGAGAGAATCAGCGTTAAGGTCCAAGTACTTGTCCTACAAGGAACTGTACACTGATTTAATCACCTACAATTTCGTTCAGTAAAAGTTCTTCCGTTAACGCATAGCGGTACAGCCGAACCTCGTCGATTAGACCGTTCATTGTGGAGGACGAGTTATGTCCGGCGGTCAACGACAGTTTGTTCGAGATGTTACCTCCGAGCAGCGAATTATTTTCTCCAACTAATATACCGTCTACATACAGTCTCAGTCCCGTGTCCCGATCCGCTACAGCCGCGACAAGATGCCAGTTGCCGTCTGTATACGTCTGGGTCGATTGCACGACATCGGCAGTGCTACCGTAATCGAGCCAGAATTGAATTGTATTGTTGCTCTCGATTCGCAGGGCATAGGAAGCGTTCGTATCCCCTTTATTTATGATGTATTTCGGCGTCCCGACAACATTGGTTCTAAACCAAGCGGTCAGGCTAAAGTCTTGGTCTGTGCCGAAGTCGTAGATGCCGGAATCCGGATCACCAAGCTTGACGAATTGTCCACTTCCCGAGAATTGGACAGCTCCACCTGATTTGCCTGATGAGCAGCGAGCCACGCCATTCAAAAGCATCCCGTATTCGTAATCGCTTATATCGTTGGCTGTGATAATGCCGCTTCCCACCGTCGGTTCGTCAAAGCTCCAACTGCCAGCGACACCACCAAGAGCAAGCATATCATGTTCTTCTAAGACATAATTGAATAATTTAACCTCAGAAATCAGCCCCTTTAACGTCAAAGCTGAATTAGAACCAATCGTCAGGGGGAGGTTGCTAGCTATGTCGCCTCCCAGGAACGCAGACGATTGCGCGACAATCGATCCGTCGACGTATAACCGCAGTCCGGCATCGCGGTCTGCCGCGCCAGCGACATGATGCCACTTACCGTCCGCTAAGGAAACGGCGGACTGCACTGCATCGAACGTACTCCCGTAATCGAGCAAGAATCGGAGTGAGCCGTCCGCTTCGAAGCGAAGCCAGAAGGAGCCGTTGGTATCGCCTTTGTTCACGATATATTGGATCGATCCGGTATGGCTTGTCTTGACCCATGCCGAGACAGTAAAGTCCTGCGTCGAGCCGAAGTCAAACGAGCCGTCCGCAGAATGGCCAAGGTTGACGTGATCGGCAGCTTGGGAGAAGCTCAGTGCTGGACCAAATTGCCCTTCCGCGCCCGGTACTGCACCTGAGATCGATCCGTCGTGTCCTGCACCTGATGTATCAACGGCCGTCATACCGGCTGTTTCGTACAGCGGCCAGCTCCCGAGCAATGAGCGTTTCCACCAGATACGCGACACGATGGTACTGTTAGGCTGGAGCGAATTCCATTCATTGCTGGTCACAATACTTAGCTCTGGCGTAACATCCAGCGTGCCAAAGTTCCCGAGCTGCGCACGGTCGGTCGTGTTCGGCATCACGTTGTGCTCTGTTTCCTTCTTAAGCCTAAGCGTCTCCGGATTCATCTTGGCCATCCATAGAGGCGCCCGATATCGGAACACATCCGAATTGACGGGATCTTGCCGAGTATAAACGAGAAACAAGCCGTCCGGTCGCGTAATCCAATGCATCTGCGTATTCATGCTGCCGACGATGGGAGTGCCGTCTTCCCACTGTAGATCAACGGCGGGCTGCCAGTCGATACCGTTGACGCTCTTGGTCAAACGATTATTCGTGTCATCACGGCTCGTCAGGAAGTATTCGCCGCCGAACTTGGTCAGCGAAGCCTCGATACCTGAACGATTGCCGTGTACGCCGGTGTTCGGGACAGTACCGCTCATGCTTTCGTATATCAATGAGGTCCCGTCGAAGGAGGCGGTCACAACTTGCAGCGCGCCAGAGCCGGAGGTCGAATGAATTGGCCATAACACCTTGCCCGTCTGCTCGTCTATGTGCGGATAAGAGCTTCCCGCATGACCGAATACTTGCGGCCAATCAAAAAGTTGCCAATCTGCACTCCAGGCTTCGATAGTTGGGTCGAATACGGCGTATGCAGGATAGGTTTGCTTTTTGCCGTAATTGGCGTCGTACGACTGCGCCATGCCAAGCAGTATGATCTTGCCGGTTGCAGCATGATAGACAGGAACGGGATCGATGAGCATGCCCCTGTAGCCATTCGGAAGTGTCTTCCAATCGTATTGCGGGATAACGTTGTAAGGCGTCCAGCTATCACCAAGATTAGTACTGACCGTGTAGGCGATGTCATAAAACACGTCGGAGTGGTTGTCGTTCAAATCTTTGGATGCCGTGCACAATATCGCCGGAGTGCCCTTTTGACCTTGTCCCGGCAGGGTGGCACAACGCGAATGAGACCACCAGAAATCATTGGTGCCATCATTTGCATAGATCCGTTTCGGATCGACACGGTAACCGGTAGCGGCTGCTGGCACAGCCAAAGCCGCCATAAGACAAACGAGCAGCAAACAGGAAACAGCTTGTTTCAAAAGAATCATCAGCTCCTTGGACATAAAATATAAAGCGCTTACATTAAGAATCATACCAAATCAACTCTTTCTAACCTATTGGATAGAGTCTAGATTTGGTAGATTATATTAATCTTTTAGGCGGTATGGCCGATCAAGTTTCGCGATTGCGGTATTCGGTCGGTGTCAGGCCAGTCCTTTTTTTGAACAGACGGCAGAAATATTTCTCGTCTTGGTAGCCGGAGCGGAGTGCCACCTCATAGGTTTTCAGAGAGGTTTCCGCAAGTAATCGTCTCGCTTCGGCAAGCCGTATTTCGGTCAAGTAATCCGACAGGTTGATGCCTTGGACCTGCTTGAACAAAAAGCTTAGGTAGACGGGCGACAAGTAGACTGCTTGTGCTGCTGTCTCCAGCGTCACATACTCCCTGAAATGATCCTCGATAAATCGCTTTGTCTTTTCCACGATCGCGTTTTTACCGACTTTGCGAAAATCGAGGGTCCGCCGCAGGAGTACATCCAGATAGCGTCGCATTTCTTCCACTAACTGCTCCAGCGTAGACGTCTCGAAGAACATCGTAATCTGACCAGCGGGAAGCAGTTCGTCGAGTGCCAGCTTCGGGTGCATGCCCATCAGCGAGTCCGCAGCTGCCACCATGTGCTGAAGTGCAATGGATTTGGTCACTTGTACAGGATAGTCGCGGCTCTTCAAATGTTGGATAAAGTCCTCTAGCCATCGGGTGAGCTGATCGGGATTACCGACTTTGAGCGCAAGTTGAAGCGCTTCGTCAACTGGAGTGGAAGCTGGAAACATCTGATTCGGTGAGACGGTATTTTCCCATTCCAGATCCTCAACAAACACGACTTGGTTTGGACCGGTATAGTATTTGTACTCCAACGCCGTCCGAGCCGATTGATAGAGATGTTTGCCCTCCGTATTGAGGCTCATCCCTTGCACCGATACCCCGATCATCACCATATAGTGAAGCGCCTCGCGCAGATTACTTACCAGTCTGCACAAATCCTCCCGAAACTGAGCCTTCTGCGACGATGTGACATTGGCCTGCAGAATGAATCGGTTGTGCTCAGGACAAATCAAGAATTTGTCAGGCCATGCCGCAAGCGTCTCCTCAGCTATATTCATAACAGCAAAGTTCATCAACTGCTGATCTTCGTAAGAGTAGTTTTTCGGAAAGTCCGGATCTTCGTCGAGCTCGATGATTGCTAGATATACGGGACCGATCCGTAGAGGGATGTGTAGGAACTCCGTTTTTTCCACGAACAGATCGTCGTTGAAGCAGGCGCCCTCAAGCAAAGAAGTAAGAAAACGGAAACGGATCAGCGGCAGATGGTCCTTAAGTTGACTTTTGAGCTTTTGCTCATCTTTCCATTGCTGTTGGATGGATAGGACAACATTCAGCAGCTGGTCGAGATCCGGCGGCTTTAGTAAATAATCCAGGGCGCCTAGCTTGAGCGCCTGCTGTGCGTACGTGAACTCGTCGTGTCCGCTCAAGATGACCGATTTAACCGGCAGTTCCCGCTCATGGATTTCCTGCAGCAGCTCCAGGCCAGTTTTGCCCGGCATCCGGCAATCCAGTAACAGCAGATCAGGCTTGTCTCGCTCGATGAGCTCCAGCGCTTCATCTCCGTTATCGGCAGGCGGAAGCCAAGTAAAACCGTGCTCCTCCCATGGAATAAGGGCACGAAGGGCTTGAGGCACGATGGGTTCGTCGTCAATGACCATGATTTTCATAAAGCAGCCTCCATTGGTTTTCGTCTGATATGAGCGGGATAACCAGGATAACACGAGTGCCATGCCCCAGTTCGCTCTCAATACGTAGTGCGTATTCCGGCCCGAACATCATCGTCAGCCTTTCATTGACGTTACGGATGCCATAACCGGTGCCGCTGGTATCACTTTCAAGCAGAGAACTTGCCATTTCCGGGCTCATGCCGCATCCATCGTCTTTGACGACAAATTCAACCCGCTGCTCGTCCAGTTTTCTTCCTCTGATCGAGAGCGTGCCGGGCTGTGCCCGCTTTGTACTAAAGGCATGCAGAATCGCGTTTTCCACCAATGGCTGCAGCAGCAGCTTCATCATATAGAAATGAATGATGTCAGGATCGATCTCATAACAAGGAATGAATCGGTTCGGAAAGCGGGCATATTGGATATGAATATAGGCCTTGACCTGGCTCAGCTCCTGCCGAATCGTATAATAATCCTTCCCCTTGTTAAGAGAAAGACGGAAGAGCTCAGTCAGGGATTGCGTTACCTGGGCTGTATTATCGTCACCGTTCATTTTGGATTTGAGGAAAATATAGTCCAGCGTATTGTACAGAAAGTGCGGTTCGATCTGAGTCTGAAGCGTCTTAAGCTCAATCATCTTTTGTTTTGTCTGACTAATGTACACTTTCTGAATGAGACTGTTCGTTTCCATGACCATATCATTGTACTTTTGGGTAAGCAATCCAATCTCATCTCGTGAGGTGACCTCTACATTCTGGTTGAAGTCGCCCCGTTTGAAGTTGTTCATGGAACGGAGCAACTTCTTAATCGGTTTTGTAATACTGCGTGATAGGAATACCGAGCAGAACCCGACGAGAGCGAGCAGCGATAATGATAGCGCCAGAGTCACGTTAAGCATGATGCGGTGTTGGCTGCGGATGATTTCCAGCGGCGTGAGGCTCACAATGTTCCATTTATAAGGTTCTACGACCGTGCTGGCGACGGAATAACGCTTTCCGTTAATATCATAGATCTCCGAATGCGACTTGAGTGACAGCTGCTGCTTGAGTTTCAGATCGTCCATCAGCGTTTTTTTTAACATGTTGTCCTGACTTTTGCTCGATACAAGATTGTAGTTGTCATCAAAAATAAAGATGTTAGACGAGCGCACAATCTCGATGTCCTGAATGATATTGCCGATAGCGTCACGATTAACACCCATAAAAAGCAAACCGAGCTTGTTGTCCGGGTCATATAAATCGACGATTCGCCGTCCAATCATAATTTCATTGTAGCTGTGCCCGAATGTAAATAGGGGGGTGCTGTAATACGTCCAGAATGCCTCGCCGTCCCGGGATGCAACAGCGGTGTATAGCGGCATCTCGGCGAAGTCGGAATAAGGGATGACCTGCCGGAAAAACTCGCTGAAATCACGGTACAAAAAGCCGTTTTGGCCGTAGATGACAAGGAAGCTAACGTATTTTTTGGCGGCTTTGATGTTGTCGAGATAAGCAAGTGCGGCAGCCTGTTCAGTGTTGACCGGTCCGTTATAATCCCGGCTGAGCAAGCTTTGTAAGCTAACGTTATTCATAATGTAGGAAGTAATGTCGCCGGCGTCGTCCAGCATCAGCTTGATATTGTTGCCGATCAAGCGTACCGTCTGAGCTTGATTTTGCTCCGTTTCCTTCTCTAGAGAGGAGGTTGCGATTCGAAACGAAAAGAAGCCGAGCGTCAGCAGCGGAATGAGGACGAGTAGTACAAAGGATAAGAATAGTTTCGTTTGCAGATGTCTGAATACGAACATGGAATACCTCCCAACAGGCGGCGCTTGATCATCCGCATAGGAAAATAATGCTATAAACATTTAATACTGTTACATTAGCAAATCCTTTCTCTACATTCAATATGGAGGTAGAAGATCGAAACCAGTTCCTTGACGAAGTCCACTAAACCTTGAAATTGCCGCATTGTTGCGTATCGAATCTGCGGGTAAGATGGGATTGTGCACAAGCAAGACAAGTCCAAACGGGAGGATGAGCAGATATGCGCAGGGGGAAAAAGAGATTTGGGTTCGGTGCGGCGGTTGTTGCACTGTCGCTCTTAGCGAGCGGATGCGGAACATCTGGCGGGAAAAACGCAGCTGAGAATGGAAAGAACAGCCAGCCGCCATCTACGGCGGCAAGTGGAGGGGCCATCGACTGGAACACGGTCAAGGCTGACATCCGGTTCGTCTATCCGGGAACTTCGGAGGCGGAGAAAGAGCTGGCTGAACAGTTCAAGGCGAGAATGAAGGAAAAATATCCGAACGTCAATATTGAGTACATGTATCTGTCGTGGGCCGATATGGAGAAAAAACTATCCGTCATGTTAAATTCGGGGGACGTCCCAGATCTCACACAAACGCAAGACATCACCAATTTGGTTCGATTGAACGGCTTGGAAGACTTGACCCCCTATTTTGAACAAGAAGGCGAGCATTTGAAGAAAGACGATTTTCTGCCGGGTACGATGGAATATGCCCAAGAGGACGGCAAACTGTACGCTGTACCGAATCTAGCGAACTCCTTCACGATGATCGTCAATGAGAAAATGCTGAACGAAGCAGGCATGAAGCTGGAGGACTTGCAAACGTGGGAAGATGTTGAGAAAGCAGCCAAGGCGATGACGAAAGACGGCAAGTACGGTTTCGGCTATCCGCTTGGAACAGCCCGGTTCGCATTCCGTGTGCCGTTCACGGCCGCATATAGCAATAACCTGCTGCTGAGCGATACGTCAGCTGAGAGCAAAAACAGATACCTGGAAACGCTTCAGCATTTCAAAAATCTGGAGCCTTATCAGCCGAAAGCGCATCTGACCTGGGGTTACCCGGAAATGTTCCGCGCATACAGCAATGGCGAGGTTGGCATGATTACGGCGGGAACGTTCTTTACAGCCAATGTATACAGCATCAACCCAGATATCGTCAATGTCTCCCGTACAATTGCGTATCCGAAGGGGCCTTCAGGCACATCAGCCAAAGCGCCGGTATCGAACGTCGGCATCGCGATGTTCAAGGACAGCAAAAACAAGGAAGTCGCCTGGAGACTCATTCAGGAATGGTCATCCCAGGAATTTAACAGCACGGCAGCATCCGTCGTCAACGTGACGGCGATCAAGAGTACAAGCCTCGATGAAATTATCAAGAAGTCGGAAAAAATTTATCCAAAAGCGATAGAGGGGCACAAGACGATGCTGAACGACTTCAGCAAGCTGCTGGATGAATCCGGCGTTCCGATGGACAAAATTCCGGGACAAAGCGAAATGGAAGTCATCGTTCAGGAACAGATGGCCAAGCTGCTAAACGACAAAGTGACGGTTGAAGAGGCATATGCCTCCATCAAAGACGGCATTGACAAAATCAAGGCAAAACTGGAATAGGCCAGACTCCCGTGGACCTGCATGCCGAGCCATTGCAGCTTCACGGGATGTTAAGGGACCGGTGAAGGAAAGGAAGCGTAAGAAATGTCCGACATACTGAGGCTAGATAGGCAGGATCCGCCGCTTAACCGACAGCGGGGACGCGTTTCGGCGTTTTTTCGGGAATTCGGCTTCGGGTATTTTTTGCTGGCGCCCGTAGTCCTTTATATTGTGGTATTTCAATTTTATCCGCTTGTGGAAACGGTCCGGCTGAGCTTGTACGACTATTCGCTCATCTCCGGACGTGGCATGTCGTTCAACGGCTTCGGCAATTACAAGGAGCTGCTCGTGAATGACGGAGCTTTCTGGCAAATTTTCTGGAACAGCTTCATCTGGGTTCTGGGCTCCACTGCCCTTCAATTCGCGATTGCAATACCCGCCGCAATTATTCTGTTCAGTAAGATAAGGTTCAGAGGGCTGTGGCGTGGATTGATGATGGTTCCATGGGTATCGCCGGTCGTCATTATCGGCATTGTCTGGAAGTGGATTTACGACGGTCATTACGGACTATTCAACCATTATTTAAAAATGTTTCACTTGATTTCGGAAAATATCGTCTGGCTTGGAGATGAACAACTGGTCTGGCCCGCACTGCTGCTAACATCGGCGTGGAAAGGATTCCCTTATATTACGCTGATGATGCTATCTGGACTCACGGGCATCTCCCAGGAAATGATCGAGGCGGCGCATATGGATGGGGCCTCCGCGTGGCAGCGGTTTACCCGGATTACGCTGCCAATGCTCAAGCCGATCATGTACGTGACTGGGCTTGTCAGCATTGTCTCCTCCTGGACCAAATTCGAAATGATATGGGCGCTGACGAACGGTGGACCGGGCTATTCGACCAGTATTTTGCCGACGTATTTATATACGAATTCATTCGTTTACTTCGATCTCGGCAAAGGTTCGGCCATCGCTACGCTGTCGATGGCGATGGTATTGATTCTCGTCGGTATTTACTCGCGTCTGTTCGGCCGAAACCTAGAATAGGCATCAGAGGAACGATATTATACCCGATTAAAACGATGTTCTAACGAGTCTTGGTCCTGCTTGTACTATGCCGGGTAGGACCACTAACAACGATGCATGATTCGAGGTGCGACTTATGAAAGAGTCTTTTGCTCAAAGAACGGCAAATTATGTCTGGCTTGCGCTGTTGATGGTATTCACGCTGCTGCCGTTCGCTTGGCTGATCGTCACGACGCTGAAGTCGGACACGGAAATGTTCTCAACGATACCGACATGGATCGTGGACCATTTGACTTGGGATCATTACAGCTGGGCGCTTGGCGATGTAGGATTACAATTGCCCCGACTGCTGCTCAACTCAATTATCGTATGCGGTATCACCGCACTGGTTACAGGAGCCATCGCCTGCATTAGCGGCTATGGTCTGGCCCGTTATAAGGTGCCCGGCGTCAGCCTGGTCGTCGTGCTAATCGTGCTGGCCCAGATGATTCAGGGGCCGTTGATCATGATTCCCTGGTACAAAATAGCGGCAGCGTTTTCACTGCTGAATACGAAGGCGATTCTGGTCTTAATTTACGGGACACTGACGATACCTGTTGGTGTGTGGATTATGAGCGGGTTTTTCCGCACCATACCGCCCGAGCTGGAGGAAGCAGCGGCGATTGACGGATCAGGCAAGTGGCGGACGCTGTTCACGGTCATTATTCCGCTTAGTTTGCCGGGGTTGGTGTCAATCACGCTATATGCATTTATTCTCGGATGGAACGACTACCAGTACTCGCTCATTTTAACCAGCTCAATCGACGCGAAGACCGTTCAAGTCGGCATCGCCGAATTGATGGAAAGCATGGGTTCGACCAACTGGGGCGGATTGCTCGCAAGCGGGGTTATCGTTATTTTACCGATTATCGTTATTTTCTCATTTATTCAGAAATATTTGATTGAGGGAATGACCGCAGGGAGCGTAAAGGGTTGATAGTTTTTTTAAAAAAAGGAGCCGATAAAGATGACTAATTCGTATGATTTCAAAGGCGTGTATACCGCGCTTATTACGCCGATGCACGATGACGGCAGTATTGATCATGAGTCACTTGCCCGTTTAGTTCGACATTTGCAAAGCCAGGGCGTTAAAGGGTTCTATGTTGGCGGAAGTACTGGTGAGGGCTTCATCCTGAATACGGTGGAGAGGCAAGAGGTGCTCGAGACAGTCGTCCGCGCGGCGGAGAGGAAGTCAACGATCATTGCCCACGTCGGAGCCATAGGTACAGAAGCTTCGATCGAGTTGGCGCGTCATGCCGAACGGCAGGGCGTCGATGCGATGTCGGCAGTGGTGCCGTTTTATTACAAGACGACAGTAGAACAGATCAAGGAACACTATATTGCAATTATGGCCGCTGTCCCGCTGCCGATGCTTATCTATCATTACCCGGGAGCGACAGGTGTCCAATTATCGATGGATTTCTACGAGGAGATGGCCCAGCATCCCCAATGCATCGGCGTCAAATTCACATCGCTCAACCTGTTCGAGATGCAGCAAATTCGTGCACGCTGTGGAGACCGCTTTCTGATCTTCAACGGACATGATGAGGTGTATGCGGCAGGCGCTCTCACTGGAGCCGACGGCGCTATAGGCAGCACTTATAATATGATGGCTCCATTATTCGTCCAGATGTATCAAGAAGCGGAGCTTGGGAACTGGTCAAGTCTGTCAGAACTGCAGGCCGAGGCGAATGAGGTCATTGCGAATATGGTATCTTTCGACGTGATCCCTTACGAGAAGTATATTTGCTATGCACAAGGCATTATCCGCTCGTACAGAGCAAGGCAGCCGCTAAAGCAACTGACGGAGGTAGAGACAGCGGCAATCCGAACGTTTTATGAAAAAAGTGCTGTTTTGAAGGTATCGGCTTATCAAGTGTAATAAATTGATGATGACAATGGAACCGCTCCCTTGCTATTTTGGAAATCCCCCCATAAAACCTGAACATTTACCCAAGTTTTGAGGGGGGATATCCTTTACATTTATAATAGAGCCTTTTGAAAGGGAACAATAAAACAAGCGGATCACGTCTATCAGCGGAAGATCGATAAGACGGTGAATGTGAGGAGGATCCTATGCCTAATGTACAACTGACGTTCCCTGAGGGGAAACATAAGGTACTCACGATGAGTTATGATGACGGAAGATCAGCCGATAGACGATTGTTGCACTTATTCAATCAATATGGCATTAAAGGAACTTTCCATTTAAATTCAGGCCTGGCCGGACATCACGATCGAATTCCTTTGGAAGAAGTCAAGGATCTGTACAAAGGCCATGAAATCGCGGTGCATACGGTTACGCATCCGACACTAACACGATGTTCAAGGGAGCAAATCGTCGGTGAGGTGATTGAAGACAGGAAGTCTATAGAACGAGTCACAAGCTACCCGGTCAGAGGGTTTTCCTATCCTAACGGTTCATTCAACCGCCAGATCCAAGAGATGCTCCCACACCTCGGGATCGAATATGCCAGAACTGTCCTAAGTCATGGCGATTTTCACCTGCCAGATGATTACTTCGCGTGGAACCCGACCTGTCACCACAACCAAAACCTTCTTGCGTTGACTGAGACATTCAAGCAATTTGGTCGAAGACAGCATCTCTATTTAATGTATATCTGGGGACACAGCTACGAGTTTGATCAAGACAATAATTGGGAACTAATCGAGAGCTTTTGTGAATCGGTTAGTGGTCGTGAGGATATATGGTATGCGACGAACATCGAAATCGTAGATTACATGCGAATCTATCAGAGCCTACGTTTTTCTGCTGCGATGGATCTTGTATACAATTCCTCTTATCATTCGATATGGTTAGAAGTGAATGGTGAAGTCATTGAAGTGAAAGGCGGTAGTCAAGTAATACTGGTACGGTAATCTGCTCACGCAAAACAACGAATTCGTAATCAAGATAGATTCCCTTTTGTCCATCAAGGCTCTTAATAAGAGAGAAACGATGGAACAGGAGGGAATTTTTCCTATCTCTAGAATTTTAAAGAGTGATATAGGAATTCACGACGAAATGAACAACATCCAATCATCTGCTGAGGGAGGGATATGTTATGCGTTTAAGTATTTCGGGGAAAGTTATGATGATTTATGGATCGATCTTTATCATCGTTATTATCCTTACCTTTAGCTTGTCTTATTTCGGGATGGTAGGACGTCTGCGGAGCGATTTGAAAGATACACATATTGCGCTACTCAAGCAGATCGACGATAAGATCGAACTCGTGTTTCGCTCAACAGAGAAAGATTTGCTGAATTTGTCTGAACAACTTGAATATGTGTATTTCATGTATGACAGTTTCGATGATGTCTCACAGAAGTATGCGAATTTCTTCGGTTTATCGAACAAATTAAAAACGATGGTTCATGCCAACGATCAATTTTCCTCCGTCTTTGTCTACTCGAATACGAGCGGTGATGTATTGACAGATAAAGCTTATATCAACAAAAACGAAGCAGAAGATCATTGGTTAGAAAGTTATCTAGATATGGATGGTTATACGAAGTGGATCGCGACGCACAAAATATGGGATGGAGAGAAAATGCAGGATGTCGTCACGTTGATCCGGCCCTATCCGCTAATAAGTAGTCCAGATTACCGGAAAGGTCTTGTAGCTGTCAATATTAATGAAGAGGTACTCTACCGCATGATTAGCGATGTATTCGAGGGCAATCAAGAGGGAATACATACGTTCATCATCGATAACAAAGGGAACATCGTGACGCATGATGACAAATCACAATTATATAAGAATATGACAGACATTCCTTACATCAACCGGATATTAGACGAGAAGGGGAATGGACAATTCGCAGTCGAATGGAATGGAGGCAAGCAGTCCATCTTCTATACGAAGTCCAATTATACGGGTTGGAGAATTGTAAGTGTTATTCCTGAGACTCAGTTGTACCATCCATTGGCATCGATTCGAAATCTCATGATCGGGATTGTTGTCTTGATGGTCGTACTCGCATTATCCGTGCTGTTCTTCGTGAACCGTCGAACCTTTAGACCGCTGGATCGCTTGGCAAATAAAATGACTGGCGCATTCAAGCCAATGAAGCCGGAGCACGCCGCCAGACTTGATTATTTAGAGACGGTGTTTGACCAAATGTTCATGGATCGCGAGCAGTTGGAGCAGCGAGTTCGGGATTCCAAGCCAATCCTGAAATGGAGAATCGTGATGGATATGTTAGCGGGTTATCGAACTGAGTATTCGTCCGTAAGCCTCCAATTAGAATTTACTGGGTTTCCATTGCATCCGAGCATGTTTGTCGTCTGTACGGCCGAGATTGAGAAAGAAGGCAGTATGAGCTCCAAGGATGAGACACTATATACCTACGTGCTCTGTAATGTCGCCGAAGAATTGATCAATATGGAGACCGCCGGCATTGCAATCGATTTAGGTTCAGGTAGATCTGCCATTATTTTCAGCTTCGCAGAAGGAGAAGTGGAACAGAACCATTTGCAAGCCTTAACGATTCTTGAACTCATCCTGGACATTATGAAGCATCAGTTCGGATTACGCGTAACGGCCGGGGTAGGTAGATGTTATTCCGATATGAAGGATATTCCGACATCGTATGAACAATCACAAAAAGCACTGCAATATCGCATGGTGTTCGGCAGCCATGCCGTTATCTCATTTGAAGATTTGACCGGCTCGGATAATCAATATTATTACCGGCTCATTAAAATGACAGAGCGTATTATTGAAGCGCTTAGGCACACCGAGATCGAGAAAATCAGGAAAATTGTTGCACTCTTATACCAGGAGGCGATAGGGAACGGTCTGTCGCCGGAGCTCATCCGGCATTTATCCTATGAGCTGGTGATGAAATCGTTGCAGGCCATTGCTGCGACAGGCATTGAAACTGACAAAGTACTAGATAGCATGGGCAATCTTCACGAACGAATGAACCGTTGTCATGATTGGAAGGTGCTGGAGCATATCGTGCTGGACGTGCTAACGCAGATAGCATGCAAAGTTAAAGAGAAACGGGAGCAACGGGGCAGTAATAAATTGATCGAGGCCATGTTGATCTATATCGAGGAGCATTATAGAGAAAGCGAATTTTCACTTGCACAGTTGGCTGATCAGTTTGAGCTCACGCCTACGTACATCAGCAAATTGTTCAAAGAGCATACCGAGAAGAACTTCATTGATTACTTGATTGAGACACGGATTAAAGCTGCTGTTGGTTTGCTCATAGATAAGAATCGCAAAATCAACGATATTGCCGAAGAGGTTGGGTATAACAATACTCGAAGCTTTTTACGGGCATTTAAGAAATATACAGGCATGACGCCTTCGGAACATCGGGATTGGATGCTAGATACGAATGCCGAAATCGCCGTGGAATAAGATTTTTACGAATCTCATCACAAAAAAATGAACGAAGCATAAAAAATGCGACCCGACATCTTGTAAGAAAAGTCACTCATAGCATAAGGCGTCACTTTCCGGGTTAAGGCTTCTTATCCTACAATTTGAATCGTAGCACTCATCAGTCGCATGTCTTCATGCGAAAGGGTGAGGCGAGATGATGTGAAAGGATGAGAACATATGAAGGGGAGGTTAGCGACAGCGAAATCGCAGGCCAGATCGCATGTAGTACAAAACGGAACACACAGGCGGTCGATCTGGAGTAGAATGCTGCAGGACAAACATTTATATCTTATGCTTGTGCCTGTCATCGGATTTTATTTTCTGTTTAAATACGTGCCCATTGTCGGAGAGGTCATTGCTTTTAAAGATTACAGATTCTCGGACGGTGTATTCGGCAGCGTTTGGGTTGGATTCAAACATTTTCAAATGATTTTCGCAAGCTCAGATTTTTGGAGGATTCTAAGAAACACGCTTGTTCTTAACTTATATAGTCTGGTGTTCGGCTTTCCAGTTCCGATACTACTAGCTCTCTTATTAAATGAAGTTCGTCGTAACTGGTATAAGCGGATCGTGCAAAATATGCTGTACATTCCCCACTTTATGTCGTGGGCAGTGCTAGGGAGCATTGTTATTGCTGCGTTATCTCCGAGTACGGGAATCGTGAACCTTCTATTGAAGAAAATAACCGGCGGGGAAAGCATCTATTTTATGGCAGATTCGTTCTGGTGGCCTATTGCCTATACCATTGCAGGGATTTGGCGAGAAGCTGGTTGGGGAACAATTCTTTATCTGGCGGCCATGGCTTCGATTGATCCTCAGCTCTATGAAGCAGCTAAAATCGACGGCGCCGCCAAACTGCGGCAAATCTGGCATATCACATTGCCCGGTATTCGCGGTACCATAGCCATTTTGCTCGTTCTTCGAATGGGACAAATGATGGATGTCGGATTGGAGCAGACCCTTGTTCTCCAGAATAATTCCGTACTGGATGTGGCCGATGTCATTAGTACGTATGTGTATAGGGTAGGGCTTCAGAACATGAACTACAGCTACACGACGGCCATCGGTTTGTTTCAATCCATCATTGGTGTCATTCTTATTCTCAGCGTCAATCGACTGATCCGACTTTTCGGGGAACGGGGGTTGTGGTGATCCGATGATACGAATCGAAAAAAGACTCTTAAATAAACTTGCAATGGTAAGCGCTTACGCAATCCTAGGTGTTATTTCGTTGTTAACCTTATTTCCCTTCTGGTACGAAATCGTGGCATCTTTCAGCAGCAGCAGGGCAATTACGTCCGGAGAAGTGTTCTTGTGGCCAATTGAATTCAATACCGTTGCTTATGGCCGGCTATTCGATGATGGACAGCTCATCAAAGCGATGGGAAATACCGTCGTCGTTACGATTATCGGAACACTATTAAACGTAGTAATGACGATTATGGCAGCATACCCGCTCTCAAGGAAGAGATTGGTGGGACGAAGCGTATTGCTGATGTTTATTACAATCTCCATGCTCTTTGTCGCTGGGTTGATTCCAAATTTTATTTTGATTAAGTCGCTTGGGCTTATGAATTCATATTGGTCGGTATGGCTTCCAGGCTTGATTAGTACGTATAACATGTTCGTGATGAAGACGTTTATGGAAGGGTTGCCGGAGGAAATTGAGGAGTCGGCATCCATCGATGGCGCGGGCGACTGGCGGATCCTTTTACAAATCTATTTGCCGCTATGCAAGCCGATTTTGGCGGCGTTGTCTCTGTTCTACGCTGTCAGCTGGTGGAACAGTTATTTCAACGTAATGCTGTATATCACAGAATCAACGAAGCTGACCGTTATGGTCAAGCTGTATCAGATGATTAGTCTGGTGGACAGTAACTTATTGAACAACATGGGGGGAAATGAGGCGTTGGAGCAGGTACTCCTGACACCAGAGGCGCTGAAGGCGGCTGCCGTCGTCATCGTTGTCACGCCGATCTTATGTATGTATCCATTCCTACAAAAACATTTCGTCAAAGGTGTACTTATTGGGTCGGTCAAGGGTTGACGACTGATATCACAGGGCTGAAGGCTCTTGATATAGTTCAATAGCAAAAAGGGGATGAAACGATGAAGAAGCTGAAACAAGCCATGATGACTATGATGGTGATCACGATGTCCGTGACGATGCTGGCCGCATGCACCTCGAACAAAACTGTATCAGAGCAACCGGTTAATTCATCGGGCACAGCTACCTCAGTAAATGAAGAAAACAAGAAAGAAATCAGCATTTCGATGTTTGATCGTGGGAAAGTGCCGACAGAGGAAGGGACGTACGAGAATAATCGCTGGACGAAGTGGATCAATGAGAAATCACCCGTCCATGTGAAATGGGTTCCTATTGCACGGAACCAAGCACAGCCGAAGTTGAACGCACTCATCGCCGCTGGTGAAGCACCTGATCTAATCTGGGAATACGATCGGAATTACATCAGTCAGTTGGCAAATCAAGGCGCAATCCAACCGATTGGCGATTATATCGACAAATACAGTACGACGTACAAAACGTATCTAGAGAAGCATCCTGAGCTACAGCCCTACTTGAATTTTAACGGAAAAATTTATGCGGTGTCGTTCGCACGGGAAACGCTTGCCAACCACGGGATGTGGATCCGTCAAGACTGGTTGGATAAGCTTGGACTGAAAGCGCCGACAAACGTGGAAGAGTTCATCGATGTTGCCCGAAAATTCAAGGAGGGGGATCCGGATGGTAATGGTCAAGCAGACACCGTACCGATCGCATTAAGCGTGAGTTCCAACTCAATTGATCAAGCTTTCTTTTTTACTAGCGAGAACCAATGGTACGTCGAGGATGGCAAACTGCAATTCGGCAGAACGTTAGATCGGTATGTGGATACGTTAACCTTCCAGAAGCAGCTCTTCGACGAAGGATTAATCGACAAGGAATATATCACGGATACGAATTTCCAGCGCTCAGGTCAACTGCTGACGACAGGCAAAGCTGGCATCTACCTTGCCAACTGGGATATCGAAGAGTTGAATAATAACTTAATAAAAAATGATCCCACAGCAAAGCTAGTTCCATTGGAGTCGCTCAGCAGCAAATATGGCAAAAACGGATTGTATCAAGAGGCACCGCCGAGCGTCTTCACCGCGTTCAATAGCAAAATGAATGAAGAGCAAATTAAATCAGCGATCCAATTTATCGACTGGATGCTGCAGGATGGTTGGGAACCGCTAAGATATGGCGAAGAAAACGCCCACTTTAACATGGTCGAAGGCGTCCGGCAGAAAATCGACCCGGATAAGTTCAAGATTGAAGTTGCCTATGCTGCTGAATATGCGATCATGCTCGATAATGTGTTACGCCCAGAGACGTTCCTCGCTATGGCGGCCAAGGATGAGCAGTCACAAAATTATGCCAAAGAGAAGGGAAAGTCGCTCGAACTGGTCATGAAAAATAAATACCGCAGAGATATCCCTTTTAATCCCGATTTCCCTGAATTGACCCAATTAATCGCGACATTTAATCCGATCGCACAACAGATTGAAGCGAAGGTTGTGACCGGCGGAAACTCGATGACGCCTGCACAAGGTCTGAACGAGTTGCAGAAAGAATGGAAGCGTCTTGGCGGCGACAATGTGGAGAGGCTCGCGCAAGCGTGGTATGACGCAAACAAAGATAATCTGAATTAGAACGCTGTTGGAACACCCGGTAGGTATGCTTCTGATTGCCTAAAGGATCAGAAGTATACCGTAACCAGGTAAAGCTAAGGAGGAAAAACATGTCGAGCACGAAATTCAGCAGAATACACGAAGAGGAAACCCAGTGGCTTCCCTTCCTTAAGAAAGCATTGGAACCAAAACATGTGAATTACAATGAAGAGATCAAGTTGCTTCGCACACCGTTTACGAGTCCTGGGTATCATACGAAGCTTAGAAATGTAGAAAATGTTCACCCCATCCGGGAGTCTCTGGATTATGCCCTGGCCATTCTGGATTGCCATGAGGATCCTTATAAAGATCGGGCGTTCGAAATACTGCGAACGATTCTATCCCTTCAGGATCAGCAGCCGGATTCGCCTACCTTCGGAATATGGTCATGGTACTTCGAGGAGCCTCTGTCCATGATGTCACCGCCGGATTGGAACTGGGCTGATTTCATCGGGAGGCGACTACTGCAAGTGTTGATACGTCATAGCATCCGACTTCCGGGCGATCTTGAGCAATTAACAAGCCAGGCGATCTCCCATAGCTGCGAAGCCATCATCAAAAGAAACGTCGGACCTGATTACACGAATATTGCAATTATGGGGGCATTCGTTACATTGATTGCAGGCGAACGCTTAAAGAACCGCACCTATTTCGAGTATGGCTTGGAACGACTCACGCGGCTATACGATTATTCTATGCAGACCGGCGCATTTCTCGAATATAATAGCCCGGCGTACAGTACAGTAGCCATTCTGGAACTATCTGCACTTGTGATGTATTCGAATACAGCAGAGGCCAAGCGGTTGGCGAACGAGATGTTAGAGGCGACCTGGCTGACGGTTGCCGAGCATTTCCACCCGCTGCTGAAGCAATGGTCCGGACCTCACGCCCGTTCATACCAGACATTCCTAAGTAATTCGCATCTCTCATTCCTTCAGATGGCCTGTAAAGGTGACGTGTCATTTGTGAGCGATGACGAGTTCTTATATGGACTGGAATGGTATGCGCAAGGCATCGTCTGTCCGGAGCGGCTGTATGGACTGTTCACCAGAATTGTTGAGCGGGAACTGAGGCAGGATTTACCTCCCTATCACGAGTTCCGGACGCGGAAGGCTTATACGTACATGACTCCTGAGTTTACGCTTGGCACGTTCAATCATAATGTGATGTGGAAGCAGTGCCGAAATCTGCTAGGTTACGTTCACACCGGAAATCAGGGGCGAAGTTATATCCAGCTTCGGGTGCTGCATGACGGTTACGACTTCTGTTCGGCGGTGTATACAAGTGTGCAGGAGCAAGCTTCCGTACTATATGGCATCCAATTCGCTCTGGACGGCGGAGATACACATGTGAATTTGGATCCTATCCACGGTCGGATGACGGCGTCGGATCTGCGAATCCGGCTTGAAATTGGCAGTATTGGTGATGTACCTGCATGGAAACAGATCGGCAAAGATGCATTCCAAACGTATCTTGGAGAGATGACGTTATCGGTCAAGGCTTTGTATGGTACGATGGATGAATTCAGTGCGTTTCATTGGGAATTGGTCGAAGAGGGTCCGGTTGTTAGCTTGGATTACGTCCTGTACGAAGGAGACCCCACAACGATTGACTTCCATGCGATGGAGGAAGCGTTGTTCATGTTTGCATTGACGCTTTGCGGACCGGACGAGGAATCCGACAGAAGGTCGTCGCTCTCTATCTCGGAACATGAAGTTCAAACATCGCTGGAGTCGCCTGACCAATCGCTAACATTGAAACTAGCGAAGAAGCCAGCCGAACGGGTCGTATTATTTCATAATTAACAAATAAGGAGGACGTAAGTTCTGGAGTTTGTGAACGTGAAATCAAGTAGATTAACAATAAATAATTGAGGTGAGAAGGGTGTTCAATAAGAGCTCAACGAAAGCCTCCAATCGTATCTTGGGATTAACATTGTCGTTAGCCTTGCTTCATAGTCTTGTACTGCCATGGCCTGCACCGATGTTCGTAACGTCATCTATCGCTTCTGCTAATACTGCTCCCACGGTTGTCCAGTTGAATCCGCTCGAAGATACCTATGTCAATGCTGGAGGGAATGCGAGTAAAAATTATGGGACCTCTAATCAGCTCATTGTCAAAAATTATAACGCGGATATTAATTTAAATCGGCAAACGTATTTGAAATTCGATCTTAGCTCCATTACCGGAGAGATTGGCACGGCCAAAATAAAGGTATATGCCATTGATACAGAGAATTCGACGATCGGCGTTCAAGCGTATGGCATGGAGGACGACACCTGGGAAGAGCAGTCAGTGACCTGGAACAATAAACCTGACATCAATCATTATTTGTCCTCCGCTAATGTCGGCAAGACGGCAAGCTGGCAAGAATGGGATGTAACGGCCTTTGTCAAACAGCAAAAGGCTGCAGACGGTATAGCAAGCCTAGCATTGATACAGCAGGCGGCGCAAGGCCATTCGGTCTCTATCAACAGCAGGGAGAACCTTGTCAACCAGCCCTACCTGGAGATTTCTCCGAATAGGACGAATGCTAATGCACCGAGTTGGCAAGGTGGTGGAGCACTGAGCGTCACCAATATAACGGAGTCTGGTCTACAGCTCGAATGGTCCACAGCAACCGACCCAGTTGGCGTGACCGGTTATACGGTGTATCGAAATGGCAGCATCTTAGGGACGGTGAATGGAACAACGACTTCTTACACCGTATCGGGATTGCAGCTCGGTCAGTATTATACGTTCAAAGTGGAAGCCGGAAACGCACAGAATCAATGGAGCAATGATGGTCCGTATGTTACGGCAGCAACACCAACGACGAAGCTGATCCAGACCCGTCCAGGGAATGTCTATACAAACAATGAGCCGATTCAGTTCAAAGTCCGAACGGCGAGGCCATCTGTCGCATGGTCTGTTTACGATTATCAAGGAGCATTTGTATCGGAAGGCGTGGCACCAACGGTTCATAACGAAGCCATATGGACTGT
The DNA here is from genome assembly GCF_924513355.1 of Paenibacillus pseudetheri. Lineage (NCBI taxonomy): Bacteria > Bacillati > Bacillota > Bacilli > Caryophanales > Paenibacillaceae > Paenibacillus > Paenibacillus pseudetheri. The sequence continues at coordinate 14,637 of NZ_CAKMAB010000024.1, read as the reverse complement.
TCCACATTCCACGTATGGATATTTCACACTGCATGTCAGAGCCGATCTTGCAGGGAGCGATCCTGTATTAATTAAAACACCATTCACTGTACTTGCCGCTCGTGATGCAACGGGAAATGAGCATGCTCCGTTCGGAGTATCGACGCATTTGCATCGTTTTCCACAGGCCATGACTCCTGATATCGTGAAGCTGATGAAGGATGCCGGCATCCGCATGGTGCGGGGCGGCTATGAGTGGCCTGGCATCGAGCGACAGCAGGGGAACTACACCTTTACCCCTCAGCCGGACTATTACATGAATATGCTAGATTCAGACGATTTTGACTTCCTTTACGTATCCGGATACACTAACCCCAATTACGACAATAACAGTACCCCTTATACAGATGCCGGGCGGACAGGATTCGCCAATTATATGAAAGCTTACGTCGATCATTACCAAGGCCAGATGGATGCCGTTGAAGTATACAACGAATTTTATGGCAGCTTCGGAGATCGCGGCAATGGGCCAGCCGATTCCAAACCAGAATTCTATTATCCACTCTTGAAGAAAACGTATGAGACGATCAAACCTATGTACCCTGAACTGCCTATTCTTGGCACATCGACAGTGGGTAATCTCAAATGGATTGAAGATGTGCTTAAGCTGGGTGGCATGTCATATATGGATGGGTTCTCGATTCATCCCTATCTATATCCCGGTGCGCCGGAAGGGTATGAAACCCAGATTACTGATTTGAAAAATTTGATTCGGAAGTACAACAACGGAAATCTGAAGCCGATCTGGATTAATGAGACCGGATGGCCAACCCAGCTTGATGCCCGCGGTGTGGATGAGAAGACCCAAGCCAATTATTTGCTTCGCGCCTACGTTGTTGCAATCGCGAATGGTGTGGATCAGGTTGTTTGGTACGACCTGATCAATGACGGGATCCAAAATATTAATGAAGATAACTTCGGGCTTTTGCGGAATCCGAACGATCCATTAGGGAACCTTACGCCGAAGCCTGCCTATACGAGTTTTGCGACCATGACAAGGATACTGAACAACGCACAGTTCGTTACGCGTGATGTCACGGAAGATGAAATTCGAAGTTATACGTTTGACAAGAATGGTGACCAGGTTCGTGTCATATGGACAACAAGCGCATCGACTCCAGTCGTCATACGTACGACGAGCCCGATTCAGATCACGGATATGATGGGAAATACGCACACATATATGCCGTATAATGGCAACGTATTTGTGACATTAAGCTATGAACCGTTATATGTGGATGGGGAAGTTACAACCATTGAGAAGGATTCCACATTTACGTTAACAAGTGAGTCATCACACGCAGGTGATTCGATGTCACTCACCCTAGAGACGGATAACAAGATGACCGATGACTTTGATTTCAACCTAGTTGTAGAAGGTCAACACTATTCGGTATCCACGCCTAGCGGTCAGCAAACGACGGAAACAATCAGCGTGCCGAGTGGTAATGAACCGGGTACTCGTCTTATTACAGGCGTACTGATGAATGGGAGCGAGAGAGTCGGCCTGTTGAGAAGTTCGGCATCGACACTTTCATCGTATAACGTTCAGGTACGACTTACTCTTAATGAAGCGGATAGCAGCAAAGCACTTATGGTTACAATTAAGAACGAATCCAAAACCAAGCCGATTCAGATTAATAAAGTGGAATGGAAATTCGGAACCCAATCCGGATCGGAGGTTCTGAATGTTTCGGTTCCAGCTGATGCATCTACCTCCGTGAAATTCCCCCTATCTGCCATGAGCCTTGGTGTTAGTAGTACAATTAAAGTGACAGTTAATGTCGATGGCTTTGATCCCTATACCTACACGGGATCTGCCGAATTTAATCCTGTGCCCCTTAGGTCTGTTGCAGTTGATGGAGTGCTGGATCCGGACACGGCAGCCAGCGCATCTCCGATCGATCTGTCGAAGGGTACGGTCAAAATGACAGGCTATCAAGGGGCAGGAGATTTAAGCGGAAATGTCTGGATCAGTTACGATGCAAACCAACTCTATCTATCTGCGAAAGTAAAGGACAATGTGCATTATTCTTCTTTCCTGGGTGCCGATATTTGGAACAATGACAGCATTCAGTTTGCCATTGCGAATGGCCTTCCGGGTGAAGAACCGTATTGGTACGAAATCGGAATTTCTCAAACACCTGATGGTCCGCAAATATACAGTTGGAATGCGCCTCCGGGCGTGATTAAAGGATCGATCACCAATGGTCAGCTAGCTATTACAAGAGATCAAGAGCAGAATACGATCTACGAACTATCTCTCCCTTGGTCGGAAGTCGCACCGATTAAGCCGGAGAAGAACGGGAACATCAGCTTCTCGTTGCTTGTTAATGACAATGACGGATCCGGCAGGAAAGGGTTCATTGAATGGGGAGGAGGAATCGGCGACGGGAAGTTATCTTCCAAGTTTCGTTCCATGCAGTGGATTGTTACTGACGTAACCCCTCCGACGACGAACGCTTCACTCGAAGGGACGGAACGCAACGGTTGGTATGTTAGTAGCGTTCAAGCGACCCTGAGCGCAACCGATGACAAGTCCGGTGTAGCATCCGTGGTATACAGTCTAGATGGCGGGAAAATATGGTTGCCGTACACGATTCCACTGACTTTTGAACAAGACGGTATATATACCCTACTGTATCGATCGATGGATCGAGCAGGAAATGTGGAGGCAAACCAGAAAATCACCTTCCGCATAGACAGGACCGCACCAACGGCATCAATTGTATACAGCACTACGGAACCGACCAAACAAGAGGTCATCGCTACAATGACGGCAAGTGAGCCGGTTACGATAAATAACAATGAGGGAGCAGATAGCTATACGTTTAAGGAGAATGGCATCTTCACATTCGAATTCGTTGATGCAGCAGGGAACACCGGTACGGCGAAAGCGGAGGTAAGCAACATCGTGGCGAATGCTTCTGGGGGTCCCGGTAAACCCGAACTATCAAGCAATAACGGCCATGATACAGGCTTAATGGACGGAACTTATGACGTAAAGATGAACATGTGGTGGGGAAACAACGGTACAACTTACAAATTATATGAGAATGATGCACTCATCGATACACAAACACTCAAAGACGCATCTCCTCAAGCCCAATCCACAGTCACCTCCGTGACGTACAAGGCAAACGGTACGTACCGCTATATCGCTGAACTGACAAATGCATTCGGTACCACGAGAAGCAACATACTGACTGTGCGCGTGACCGATGCCGATCCAGGCCCACCGGTTCTCTCACATGATAACTGGAATGGGGATGGAACCTTCAAAGTGAGCATGAACATGTGGTGGGGAACAAATGGGTCGTCGTACCGGCTTTATGAGAACGGCGTGCTCATCAATACCCAGACACTCACAAATAAGACACCTCAAGCGCAATCGGCAGTAACGGAGTTCCATGATCTACCGGCGGGCACGTATGAATATCGATGCGAGCTTGTGAACGAAGCTGGTGTGACATCGAGTAATACGATCACCGTGCACGTGCAATAATCCTTAACCGTTAAATCACAAAGACGCCAATACATCACGTGGTATTGGCGTCTTCAACATGTTGAGCATTCGGGCTTCTGCCGCAGCTGCATATTACTTGATGATTTGGCTTGAAACGTTCACCCATCAATTGATGAGTGAACGTTTTTTGTTGATAATACCCCTTATTCCTGGGACATCGGAGTATGGTACACTTCTAGACAAATCTTGGTCATTTCGTCAATGGATTTTGCAAAGTCGGATTGTATCCATTTGAGGAGAACATTATAGAGGGCCCCCGCTTTAAAGTATATTCGGTACACATTCTCATCGCTTTTGTCGTGAGCAGTAGAGAGCATCATTTCATTCAAGCAATCCAGAATCACATGATCCAACTTTGCGCTTTGAAGTGCTTTGTAGATGTTACGCTGCTGAAAAATAACTTCAAAAAGCACTTTGATAAATTTTCGAGGTTCATTGGCTTTGCCTGTTATTTCATTGGTGTAAGGCAATAGTTTTTGATTAATCTCGAAAATAAGCGATCGACCAAATCCACCAGGATCTCTTGCTTGGAGGAATAGTTGTTGTAATAGGCCGTTCGAGAGACCCCTGCGCGTTTCACAATATCGGTGATGGTGATTTTGTTAAAAGGCTGTTCCTGGATCAAGAAGACTAATGCCGTGCAGATGGCTTCTCTTGTCAAACGGTTGGTTTCTTTATTGGAATGATGCTGAGAGGTATTTGGGCTGTATAATTCATAATTTGAGATGACATTTCCCCTCCGTTTGTACATTCTGGTGTTCGTTTTATTGTTTTTCATAAGTCTTACCAATATGCTAAAACCATACGGCATTACAAATGTAATGTCAAAATAGTAGTTAGATACAATGGGGGGGCGTCATGTTAGTGAACTTGTATAGACGATTGTCAGCGGGACTGCTTTTGATCCTAGCACTTTGTGCTACGGTATTTATAGGCAAAGAAACGGGAATCTCAATAGTGACCATTATCCTTTTGTTAGCGGAAGTAGGCATCTCCTTTTTACTTTTAAAGAAGCGTGAGAATTTACAGTTGGTATTTATTAGTGCGATAGTTGCAGAAGGGCTATTCTTACTAACAAGAGAATTTTGGCTGCTCGCGCTTTCTATCCTGCTGCTGATCGTAGCGGGCATATGGAGAGGACTCTTTGGGCAAAAAGTGAGCAGAAGAGTCACTCCATTTACAGTGGTTCGTAAAGTGTTATTCAGCATTGCTGCTCTTATCGTTACTGCACTATGGGGTATTGGAATCTATGCAAAACCTATTACAACACCTGTGGCATTAGCAGTTGATGCGGCTGTGACGATCGATGAACGTAAAGTGGATTCTGCAGCAGTGATGCTGAAGGATATTGAAGTAATGAATTCTTTTGGAAGCCGTACAACCGGCTCTGAGGGACATAATCAATTTGTTTCATGGCTGGAGCAACAGGTAACAGATATGGGGCTGAAAGTTTATCGTGATCGCTATACTTTTGACCGATGGGAAGAAAAGAGCAGTTCTTTAATGATTGATCAGCAGCCCATTCATGTCTCTTCAGCTTTTCCTTATTCCGGGGAATCTGACGAAAAGGGTGTAACAGGAGAACTGGTGTATACGAAGCGTGGTGAATATGACCAGGCCAGCGGAAAAATTGCTGTCATTGAAATTGAAAATTTTAAAAATTTTCCAATTGGGATTGTAATGAACATGCGGGATTCATCACCAATGCAAAACCAGATTGCCCCAAATGAAGGCGATCTAGTCCTCACTACAGCTTTAAAAGAAGCTAAATTGGAGCAAGCGAAGGAAATGGGTGTGAAAGCTGTTGTTGTTGTCTGGAAAGGGGTATCCGACGATAAGGTTGAAAAGCAGTATGTGCCTTTTACTACAGATTATGCTGGAATTCCTGCGATCTGGGTCAATGAAACGGAAGGGAAAAAGGTGATCAGTGCAGCCCAGGAGCACAAAGAAGGTACGGTTATTTTAGCAGCGGAAATACAAAAAAATGCTCCAACAGAATCCTTTTTTGTGAAAATTGACGGGAAAAATAAAGATGAAGCGATTATCGTAAATACCCATACGGATGGGATAAATGTGGTGGAGGAAAATGGTGCTGTGGGCATGCTGTCCATGATTCGTTACTTACAGCAGGAGCAGCCGGAACGCACGATGATTTTCGCTTTTGTGACAGGGCATTTTAGATTACCGGAATTCAAAGGATCCTCTCAGGCGACTTCCACTTGGATGGAGGGGCATCGAGAGCTCTGGGATGGCGCGAACGGCCATATGAAAGCTGTAGCTGGAATTACGGTTGAGCATTTAGGCAGCATGGAGTGGAAGGACGATGATACAGGTCACTATGGACCAACTGGACAAATAAGTACAGAATATACCTATGCGGGCAATGAAATGATGGCAGTCATTTGGTTGAAGGCTATTGAAAAGACAGACGGCACACGTACTGTATTATTACGTGGACATAACAAGTTTGAGTTTGGAGAGAGTCAGCCTTTATTTGAAGCTGGGATACCAGTGATTGGCTTCATTCCAATGCCCGACTATCTGCTCGTGGATAGTGAAGACAGAGAGATGGACAAATTTGATGCAAAGCTTATGCATACGCAAATTGTATCGTTGCTGAAAGCGGTCAAGCTAGTGGACGCAACGGAGACGAATAAGCTTGGGAAGTCAGATGGGTATTCTTTTTTCTATGGCCGTACTAAAAGATGAATTGGAGATTGGCTGTTGATGAAGAACTTAGTACCAAAAGAAAAGGAGAAAAAAACTACATGTTGATCAAAAGTGTTAAGGATCTTGAATTACAAGAGTTTACAACTTGCTTTAACGAAGCCTTCTCCGATTATGTAATTCCATTTCATGTTTCTTCGGAGTATTTAGCTGATAAATTTGCAGGTGCGGGAGTTAATTATCAGATCTCGTTTGGTGCTTTTGATCAAGAGAACCTGGTTGCATTTGTTATGCATGGCATCGGGGATCGTAATGGCGAAAGTACTGCATTTAATACTGGTACAGGGGTCGTTCCTTCTTATAGAGGGAGAAGGCTAGTCGAACAAATATATCGTCATGCTCTTCCCATCCTTAAAGAAGCTCATATTCAAAAGTGTTTGCTTGAAGTGATTCAAACGAATGATAAAGCTATAAAAGCGTATACCGCCATAGGATTTCAAATCCATAGAGAATTGGCTTGTTTCAAGGGGCGTGTTGATGTAACCCTTCCGGCCGATCATAGACATACATTCATTACTATGGTTCGACTGGAAGAATTCGATTGGACATCGGTACATTCTTATTGGAATTTTGAACCTTCTTGGGAACAATCTGTTCATGCAATTTTACGAAACCCGCATTTATACGATGTGGTCACGATAAGGGAAGAGAATAAGATTTGTGGATACGCGGTAATAAAATCGGCCAACGGAGCAGTTCTACAGTTCGGTATTTTGCGAGAAAAAAGAAACCGGGGATTTGGGCGTTCCTTATTTCATTGGATGGGAGAGAGACATTCGATCATCACTGTCAATAATGTAGACAAAAGAGATACAAATTCTATACGTTTCCTTCAAGGCGTTGGTCTTGACGTATACATCGAGCAATATGAAATGGAGAAAGATTTGTCATGACGAAGATGACATTAGCTTTAATTCAAAAACACTGATGATTTGAGTCAGTGTTTTTTTTGTTGCAAAAGGGGGTACATATTAGAGTTTAAATGAGAAAATATCTTTTTTTCTAACATCGAAGTAGGAGGAAACTTGTAACATCACATATACGCTAATGAATCAATAGCTCGTTCGGGTGCTATTTGTGTTATTCACTTAGTTGTTAGAAAGATTTGTCCCTTTCTTGAACGTTTAAGGATTAAGAGATGTTAGTGATTGAATTACTTGCAATTTAAGATAAGATGATTTTAATTATTAGGTCGCGTTATTAATTTGACTGCTCAGTATCAGGTAAATCAGTCTCGCCAACTCTTTCTTTGTGAAAAATTTCTCTTTTTTACATAGCAAAGGACGAGGAACGTCATACTAAAACGAACAGGCATCGAAGTCGCTGAGCCTTGCTAATCCTGATATTAAATTCGCCCAACAGTTAGAAGGCCTAATAATAAGCATAATCTTATGACGAAAAATGAACAGAGTTTGAAGGGAGCAGTAAAGAATGGCAATTGATACGGTGCTATGGAGCAGGCTGGTGACAGGCTTAACTCTCGGGTTCCACGTTATTTTTGCGACGATTGGCGTCGGTATACCGCTAATGATCGCTATTGCAGAGTTCATCGGGATCCGTAAGAAGGACCCACATTATACACTTATGGCGAAGAGGTGGTCTCGAGGATTTGTCATTTCTGTAGCAGTTGGTGTCGTGACCGGTACAGCGATTTCACTACAACTGGCCCTGGTGTGGCCGAATTTTATGAAACTGGCTGGGAATGTTATTGCACTTCCATTATTCATGGAAGTGTTCGCGTTCTTTTTTGAGGCCATCTTTCTGGGCATTTATTTGTATACGTGGGATCGGTTCAAAAATCCGATTATCCATTGGCTTTTGACGATTCCGATTGTTGCCGGGGCAGGCATGTCTGCCGTTTTTATTACAACAGTGAACGGATTCATGAATCAGCCTGGAGGCTTTGTTATGGAAGCAGGTCAATTCACAGCGATTGATCCAGTGCAAGCGATGCTGAATACTGCGACGTTCTCAAAGGTGTTCCATGTATTAAGTTCAGCCTATTTGACAGGAGCTGCCTTGTTAGCCGGGATCGCAGCCTTTGCGATGCTGAGAAAAGGGGTGTCCGCATACCACAAAAAATCCTTGAATCTCATGATGGCGGTTGTTTTGCTGTTCGGTTTGCTGAACACGTTAGCCGGAGATGTGTCCGCCAAGTTTTTGGCCGAGCATCAGCCAGAAAAGCTTGCAGCGGCAGAGTGGCATTTTGAGACGGGTAGCGGTGTGGATTTGGTTCTAATGGGATGGCTGAATGCAGAGCATGAAGTTCTAGGGGCTCTTCATCTGCCGAAGCTGCTCAGCTTCCTGGCTTTTGGTAACTTTAACGCAGAGGTAACGGGGCTCGAGGAATTCCCCAAGGATGAATGGCCACCGCTTCTCGTCCATTACCTGTTCGATTTAATGGTCGGAATCGGATTTGCTCTGCTCGGGATAGCGGTCCTATACTTCCTGTTTGTGTTCTGGAAAAAACGAAATGCGCTTAACAAGTGGATGCTTAGCATCATCGCACTGATCGCACCGCTCGCTTTTCTAGCTGTAGAGCTGGGCTGGTTTTATGCAGAGGTTGGGCGACAGCCGTGGATTATCCGTGGATATATGCGTGTTGAGGAGGCTGCCACGTCTTCACCGAATGTAAGAATTATATTCTTCGCCTTATTGCTCTTGTACATCGTACTCGGAAGTATGTGTGTAATCGTGCTAAGACGCTTGTTCAACAATAATCCGGCAGAAGTTGAGATGGAGAAATGGATGAAGAATCATCCTAATCAATCTACAGAAAAGGGGGGCACTGAATGATGAGTTACGAATTAATTGGCATCTCGGTGCTCTGGCTGTTCTTGTATGGCTATTTAATTATAGCTTCCATTGATTTCGGAGCGGGATTCTTCGCCTTTTATGCTCGTTTGACGAAGCAGGATCATCTCATTAATCGTCTGATTTCCCGTTATTTATCACCCGTTTGGGAGATCACAAATGTATTTTTCATCTTTTTCTACATTGGCATCGTCGGATTTTTTCCGGACACGGCCTATTATTATGGCTCCGCGCTGCTTGTTCCGGGAAGCATTGCAGTGATTCTACTTGCGATTCGCGGTTCGTTCTATGCTTTTGAAAATTACGGTTCCAAGAAAAACATAGTATATCTTTTTTTGTACGGAGCTACAGGTCTGCTTATTCCGGCTTCGTTGTCAGTGGCGCTAACTTTGTCTGAAGGCGGCTTTATTGTGAAGCAGGCTGAGACGGTTTCTCTGGATTACTGGGCGCTGTTTACCAATCCGTTATCGTGGAGCATCGTTGGACTGGCTATCGTGTCCGTTTTGTTCATAAGCGGCTCATTTCTGACTTTTTACGCATCCCGGGCAGAGGATCATTCGGCGTTGAAGCTGATGCGGAACTACGCTCTGTTTTGGAGTACACCAACGATAATTCTCGCACTGACAGCATTTATCTATTTGGGTCAACACAATGAGCGGCATTTTCAAAATATGATGGATTTATGGTGGTTGCTGGCACTTTCCGTTGCCTTCTTCATGATCGCGATGTGGCTGTTATATAACGGACGCCGTTACGGATTAGCTTTTATATGTATCATGTTGCAATTTTTCTGTGCCTTTTTCGCTTATGGTATTGGGCAATACCCTTATATTCTTGATCCGTATATCACGATTCAGAGCAGTGCAACTTCACCAGCCATGGGCTTAGCGTTAGTTGTTGTGTTTATCGGCGGTCTATGCCTGTTGATCCCATCCCTCGTTCTGGTCTTCAGACTCTTCCTGTTTGATGCTGAATATGTAAAAGGGAAAAAATAAAGCTGATTGATCTATTACCGCGTGTTTGAGGTTTCTCTACAAGCCTATATATAGAGGAGGTGTGATCTGTGAAGAGGAAATCCAGTCTGGTTTCTCAGCAAATGTCTTCACAAAGGAAAAATATGGCACTGCTTGCGATCATTTCGCTCGCGCTTGGTATAACTATTGTGAGTCAGGCTGGACTGCTTGCTGAAGCAGTCCAACGGATTTTCGTGGAGAAAGCTTCATTTTCATCGGTTTACCTGCTGCTCGGCATTCTTCTGGCCGTTATGGCTGTTCGCACACTGTTGTCGTATGGAAACGGTAAAGTTGGCTTGCATATGGCTGCCACTGCCAAAACAAATATGCGCGCAGCCGTGCTGCAAAAATTGACTCATGCTTCCATGCCTTCAACCCTTCTTGGACAGACGGGAGGGAAGGTCAGTATTGCTCTGGATGCTGTGGATGAGGCTGATAGTTATTTCAGTCAGTACATGCCGCGTATGATGGAAGCTGCTATCATCCCGATTCTGATTTTGGTCGTTACATTTATCCAACATGCCAACACAGGTTTCATTCTATTGTTTACAGCTCCTTTCATCCCACTGTTCATGATTTTGGTAGGGATGAAAACGAAGAACAAATCTGAAGAAAAATATGCACAACTGGCCGAATTTTCAGGTACGTTTCTGGATTCTCTTCAAGGGCTGGTGACGTTGAAAATATTTGGACGGGCTCACCGTCAGCAACAGAAAATTGAACGTAGTAGCCTGAGTTACCGTGATGCCACGATGGGCATTTTGAAGATTGCATTTACGAATACCTTCATGCTGGAATCGATCGTGATGCTAAGCATTGGCATTGTCGCTCTCGAACTGGCCATCCAGTTGCTCGTTTTCAAATCTATGACGTTCCACACCGCCTTTCTCGTTTTGCTGCTCGTTCCCGAGTTTTACAGCCTGTTAAAGAATACGGGAACAGCCTTTCACAGTGGCCGCACAAGTATGGGGGCAGTTCGTAAGGTGGAACAGATGCTTGAAGAAACGTCAGGGGAGAGCATGAACGCGAATGACAATGAAGGAGCATTAACATCCGATGGAATCGACGTGATCGACAACATGGATAGAGTCGACAGGGTAAGCAAATTGGAACTTACCCATTCCGGAGACCTTTCATTGCCGCCATCTATCGTAATTGACCATCTTCGATTTCAATATGCTCCAGATTCATTCGAGCTTAAGACGGGTCGGATCCAGCTTAGTCCAGGAGAACACATTGCCATTGTTGGCAAAAGCGGTTCAGGCAAAACGACTTTGCTCCATCTCATTGCCGGTTTGCTGAAACCAGCATCGGGAACGGTTCTGGTGAATGAAAGCCCACTCTCGCAATACGAAGAGACCGCATGGTTCGAACATGTTAGCTATATTACACAGCATCCGTATATTTTTGCAGGCACATTTTCTGAAAATATCGCGATTGGTGCTCGCGGGAGCATCTCCAAGGCAGAAATTGAGCGGGCAGGGGAGGAAGCAGGACTCGCAGCTCTTATAGCCCAATTGGATCATGGGTTTGATACCTTTGTTGGTGAAGGAGGCAGAGGACTGTCTGGTGGGGAAAAGCAACGGCTTGCCTTGGCACGCGCTTTTTTGAAGCGCCCTGCCATCATTTTGTTTGATGAACCCACAGTTGGACTGGATTTGCACACCGAGCGGGTACTGCAAAGCTCCATTGCCAAACTGGCAAAAACGGCTACGATGATTACGGTGGCTCACCGATTATATACGATTCAACAAGCCGACAAGATTTTGTTTATGGACAATGGAGTGCTGGTGGACTCCGGACGACATGACGAGCTTCTGGAGCGCCTGCCTCAGTATGCCGAGATGGTTGATGTAGAGCGGAAAGGGAGGGTATCCTCATGAATGAGCTAGCTGTTCTGTCAAAAGCGATGATTCAGGAGCGTAAGGATATCATTCTTTCAATTTTGGGTGGATTTATCGCCGGCATAGCAGGTGTGGCACTCTTTTCTGCGAGCGGGTATCTAATTTCGCAAACGGTATTTGGGCCACCGCTTTATACTTTAATTGTGCTCACCTCGATGGTCAAACTGCTTGGTCTGCTTCGGGCGGCGAGCCGTTATGGAGAACGCTTGTATTCTCACCGGGCGACGTTCTCCATGCTTAGCCGTTTACGTACAGCCTTTTTTGCCAAGCTAATTCCTTTAACGCCGGGTATATTGAACAAAAATCGAAGCGGGGATCTGCTTGCTCGGATCGTTGGGGATGTGGAAAGTTTGCAAAACTATTTTTTGCGAGTCGCATATCCCCCGATCATGGTCGTCATGGTGTTTTTGGCTACGGTGCTGTTTACTTCTACCTTTTCGATCTGGATTGCCGTTTTGTTTGTACTAGGTATGCTGATAACAGCATTCGTTGTGCCGGGAATTGTGTTACTTGGGCAGCGGAGAATACATGGACGCGTTCGTGAGCAGAGAGCGCAGCTGTCCACGGAAGTTACCGAAGTGTTGTACGGTTTCCGGGATTTGAAAGTATACGGTCAATTGGCACAGCGGGAGGAGCAGCTTCAGCATGCTTCCGCTGTATTGGCAGCTGAACAGCAACGAGCAGCCGGGCACTTGCTACGCGGGCAATCGATGCACACTTTTGTAACGTTTCTCGTTTCCTGGGGAGTGCTGACGCTTGGCGCCTATTTAATTATGGAAGGTGCGCTTGCAGGCGTATTTCTTGCCATGTTGGTCATGGCATCACAAACCGTATTCGAAGAAGCGACGGCTATGGCCACATTACCCTCGTATAAAGAGGATAGCGAACACGTAGCCAAACGACTGACGGAAACAGTTCAGCCTTTTGATGAGCAGTCTTCGCAGCCAAGTGGCACATTGTCTGTTAATCATGCTGTTACGATGGAACTATCCGATGTTACTTTTCAATATGAAGGGGAGTGGAGACCAGCGCTCAGGGATGTGTCCCTGCACATTTTACCTGGCTCCAAAACGGCGATTGTCGGGCCGAGTGGGTCAGGGAAATCAACGATTATCGAATTGCTGCTCAAACTGCGAACACCAACGGCTGGCGATATACGATTAAACGGCATTTCGGTGAAGGAACTAGATGAGTCGAGCATTTGGCAAACGGCTAATGTGGTATTTCAGCAAAGTCATTTCTTCCGAGGAACGATCCGGGACAACCTGCTGCTGAATGGAGAAGAATATGCTGACGAACAATTGTTGAATATGTTGGCTAAAATGCAGCTGCCCGATACAGCGTTGACCGATATGGTGTATGAAAAAGGGGAGAATCTGTCAGACGGCGAGAAGCAGCGGCTGGCTCTGGCGCGGGCGATGCTCCGCAAAGGACGGGTATGGCTTCTGGACGAACCAACATCATCGCTGGATTATGTGACAGAAGAGCACGTTTTGAAGCATCTCTACGCGCAGGCTGCTAAAGATACGCTTCTCCTGATTTGTCATCGGCTTACCGGATTGGAAGAGATGGACCAGATTGTGGTCATGGACCAAGGCAAGGTAGTCGAAACGGGTTCCTATTCGGAGTTGATGGGACAAAAAGGCTATTTTTATAAGATGAAAAAAATCGAACAGCAAATGATCGGAGAGGTTGGCGTCTGATAACCTCCTGTAACTATCTTACTTGAAGAAATCAGAAGTAACCCGTAGGAAAAAAGGGGACGGTCCGAAGGGCATGGTCAACACTGTCATCGGTGGCGCGTCTTCCGCCAGACTAACTTGGCACGCAGCCCACACATGTGGAGTGCTGTTCACTGTTAGTACGGAAGGATAATTAAATCGGAGATGTATTGGTGGAAATAGTAAAGAGGGGCGGCGAACCCCTCTTTTTTGTTGAATTAATGTTGACTTGACTCTTGAATTAAACTATGACCGCAATAAGGCAATCAGTTGGGAAGGTGGGAAAAATGCGGCTGCAACCCTAAGAATACATTGTCTTTTTTCTGGTGACGGATTGTCAAGCTAAGTGCGACACATGGTCCATGAAAGATTCATGAGCAGATTTCCAGCCTAAGCATTTTCGTGGACGATGGTTAATGAGATGTAAGGCATGAGCTAGTTCCTGATCGGTGACCTGTGCAAAGTCAAGGCCTTTGGGAAAGAACTCCCGAAGAAGTCCATTCCCATTTTCATTGGATCCACGTTGCCAGGACGAATAGGGGTCGGCAAAGTAGACATCCAGTCCATGAAAGGTTTCTAGGGCGTCATAGCAGGCGATTTCTTTCCCTCGATCTGTCGTAGCTGTTAGGAACGTTTTTTGAGGGTACTGGCTAGCGATTACACCGAAAGCGATCTCCATCGAATGAGCCGTTCGGTCTGGCATTTTCAGGGCTAGATACATACGTGTCTTGCGTTCGATGAATGTCGCGGCACAGGCTCGGCTCTTTCCTCGGCTGGATACGACTGTATCCAATTCCCAGTGTCCAAAAGACTCTCGTTTCCGCACCTCTTTAGGACGCTGGCTAATGGGTTTTCCTACGAGAAAGCGTCCGCGTGTCTCCATGGGCTTACGC